>JBGPEV010000149.1:0-7072 GCA_041482995.1 bacterium
CTTCGTCAAGAACATCACCGACTACGGCGTGTTTATCGACCTGGGCGGCGTGGACGGCCTGCTGCACATCACCGACATGACCTGGGGCCGCATCGTCCATCCCTCCGAGATGTTCAATATCGGGGACGAGGTGGAGGTGATGGTGCTGAAGTTCGATGCCCAGGAGGAAATGGTCTCCCTGGGCCTGAAGCAGAAGTTCCCCAACCCGTGGGATTCGGTGAAGGGCAAGTATCCGCAGGGCACCCGCGTCACCGGCAAGATCGTCAGCCTCACGGACTACGGCGCGTTCATCGAGCTGGAGCCGGGCGTGGAGGGGCTGATCCACGTGTCCGAGATGTCCTGGACCCGCAAGGTGCGCCATCCGTCCAAACTGCTCACTCTAGGGCAGATGGTGGAGGCCGTGGTGAAGGACCTGGATACGGACCGCAAGCGGATCTCGCTCTCCATCAAGGAAGCCGAGCCCAATCCCTGGGAAACGATTCACCTCAAGTACCCGATCGGCAGCGTCGTCACGGGCAAGGTGCGCAACATCACCGACTTCGGGATCTTCGTGGGCCTGGAGGAGGGTATCGACGGCTTGGTGCACGTCTCCGACCTGTCCTGGAGCCAGCGTCAGCGTAAACCGTCGGCCTTCGCCAAGAAGGGCGATGACATCCAGGTGAAGATCCTGCACATCGACCCGGAAAAAGAGCGCCTGTCGCTGGGGATCAAGCAGCTCACCGAAGATCCGTGGAAGAACCTGGAGGACAAGATTCATATCAACGACGAGGTCGAGGGCCGTGTGGTCAACGTCACCGACTTCGGCGTGTTCGTGGAAGTGATGGAAGGGGTGGAGGGCCTGGTGCACATTTCGGAAATCGATTCCGACGTGCCGAAGGACAAACTGGACCAATTCTACCGGGTGGCTTCCCTCATTCGCGCCAAGGTGCTGAAGGTCGACGTGGATGAGCGCCGCCTCGGTCTGGGCATCCTGGGCATCATCGAGCAGGCGCCCGAGCCGCCCGAGGGCGACGTCTTGAAGGGCGCGCTGGCGGAGGAAGGCGGCGCCAAGGGCGCGCTGGCGGAGGAAGGCGGCGCCAAGGGCGCGCCGGCGGAGGATGGTGGCGACAAGGGCGAGAGCGCACCCAAGAAGGAAAAATCCGCCGGGGATGAGGCGCCCGCCGCCGAGTCCGCCGCCGAACCAGCCCAGTCCTGATCCGCTGCACGACCCAATCTGGGAAACCGGCAGGCGCCGGTTTCCCCCGCCATTGCCGCCCCAAGCCAATCGCTTGCGGCGCCCGTTCCTCGCTGACCCGTTTGCCCATGCCCGCGTCCACGTATTGGACCCTGGACGTCGACGTGCCCGCCGCATCGGAAGAACTGTGGAGCCTGTTCTGCTACCGGCACGGCGCGACCGGCGCCGAGTGGTTGGAGGAGCATCCGGACTGCCTGCGTATCCGCTACACGTTTGACGCGCTGAATCCCGCCGCGGCCGCCCACTGGCCCGACGTATTCCGCGGGATGCATCCGGATCTGGTTCCACCCGCCCGGGTGGACTGCCGCGAGCACGCGCTCCAGCCCTGGGCCACCCAGTGGCGGGAGCACTTCCGCCCGCAAGCGGTGGGACGGCGCTTGTTGATCTGCCCGCCCTGGGACGACGGTGCCGCGTCGGCCGGGAACGCCGGCCGGCTGCGCGTGGTGATCGATCCCGGCCAGGGGTTCGGCACGGGGCAACATGCCTCCACCGTCCTGGCGCTGGAACTGCTGGAGCAGGCGCTGGAGGAGGGGCCGCCTCCCGGCCGGGTGCTGGACGTCGGCACGGGTTCCGGCATCCTCGCCATCGCCGCGTGCCTGCTCGGCGCGCGACATGCGCTGTGCATCGATCTGGACGGCCGCGTGATGCCGGAGGTGCGCCGCAACTTCTCGCTCTCGGCCCTCCCTACCCCGCCGGCCCTCATCCAGGGCGGACCGGCATGTGTCGGCGGGTCGTTTCCCCTCGTCTTGGCCAACCTCACGGCGCCCGTGTTGCTGGCCTGCGGGGTGGACCTGGCGCGCTTGACATTGCCGGGGGGACACTTGATTCTCAGTGGAATTCTGACCACGGAATTTCCCGCGGTGGAGGCCGCTTTTTGCCCTTTGGGCACAGACCCGTGCCCCTTGGGCATGGACCCGCGCCCGCTGGGCCTGGCTCGCGCCGCCATCCTGCACAGGGATTCGTGGACGGGCCTGTTGTTGCATCGCCAGACCGGCTGAGCCGGTCGCCCGTCCGCACCGAGAGCCGACCCGATGGCCGCCAACGTCTCGTTTGAACAGGCGCTGAAGAAGCTGGAAGAAGCCGTCCGCAAGTTGGAAGACGGTTCGCTGGGCCTGGAGGAAGCCCTCAAGACCTTCGAGCAGGGCATCCATTGGAGCCGGCACTGTCAGCAGCGGCTGGTGGACGCCGAGAAGCGGGTCGAGATTCTACTCAAGGCGGACAAGGAGCAACTCACCCAGGTGACCTTCGATCTGGGCGAGGAAGAGGAATAGGCGTTGGGGTTACTTCCCTCCCTCCCTCGCCAACACCGTCCGCATGTAGGTGAGCAACTCCGCCCGGTACTCCTTGCGGGAAAGTCCGAACTCGATGAAGGCGTGCAGGTAGCCCTGGGGCGTGCCCACGTCCAACACCTTGCCCTCGAAGCGCTTGACCACGACCCGCCCCTGCTTCGCCAGGTAGTTGATGGCGTCGGTCTGCGTGAATTCCTTGGACTTGGGGCGCGTCGCATAGGTTTGGCGCAGCGCGTAGAACAAGTCGGGCGTGTACAAGTAGCGCCCCAGGGCGATCAACCGGCTCGGCTCCTGGCCCTGGGGCGGCTTCTCCACCATGCTCGTCACGCGGTCCACCCCGTCCTTCAGCTCCGAGGCGACCACACCGAAGCGGGAGATGTCACCCGTCGGCACTTCTTCCCCGGCCAGCACGGTGCATCCCGTCTTCTCGTGCAGATCGATCAGTTGGGCGGAGAGCGAGCGGCCCTGCAACTGCACGTCATCGGGATAGGCCACCACGAACGGGGAGTCGCCGACGAACGGCTCGACCAGCATCAGCGCGTCGCCCGTGCCCGCCATGCGCTTTTGGCGGAGGAAGAACAGGTTCACGTCAATCGGTTCGATCAGCTCCAGCTTCTCCTGCACGCCCTCGTCGGTGAAGATGTATTCCAGTTCCACTTCCCGGTCGAAGTAGTCCTCCAGCGGCTTCTTGCGCCGGGACGTAATAATGAGGATGTCGCGAATCCCCGCGTCGATCATCTCCTTCACGATGAGGTGGATCGCCGGCGTATCGATGAGGGGAAACATCTCCTTGGGGATGGTCTTGGAGCCCGGCAGAAACCGCGTGCCGTAGCCGGCGGCCAGAATGACGCCTTTCATCGCTCATACCTCCTAATCGCATGCTGATGCATTCGGCCGACACAGGCCGCCCCGCCAGACAACCCGGCAGCGCCGGTGATCCTCCCCCCAGGGGGGATGTGCCGCACCTTTGCAAGCGGGCGCTACCCGGCGCCGCCCGCCCGCCCCCCCGCTGTGATTGGCTTACCGCTTCCGCCGCCGCGCGGGGTCATGACTTGCGCAGGTACACGTTGCGATAGCGGGCCTCGGCCGCGCTGTGGGTATCGTTGGAGTCGATCTGGAATCCGAAGATCGCCTCCTGTTGGGGCTCCTTGCCGAACAGCCGTTTGTAGTCCTCCAAGATATTGCGCCGCTCCTTCAGCCAGTCCCCGGTGGGATCGCCGGACTGCGCGGTGCGCAGAATCAGGTAGCGCGAATCGTCCCGCTGAGCGCTGGTGATCGGCGTGTCCTTCGGGCCGTCGTTCTCAAACAGGTAGCAAAGGGATTGGAAGCCCACCAGCCCGGGGTTCACGATCACGCAGAGGGAGCCCGCCTGGTCGTCCCGCTCCCGCACGCGCACGTCCCCTCCCTTGGGCAGCCTGACGATGCGCCACTCCCATTCCAGCACGGGCCAGTTCTGCAAGCGGAAGGGCGTCTCCAGTCCCAGCGAGAACGAGTTGTCCCGCCCGCTCTTCAGCACGATCTCATGCTCCGCGCCTTGGTGCACGAATTGGAAGAAATAGAGATCCCCACTGCTGAAGACGGGGGAGAATTTGTGGGCTTTCCAGTTCCCGAACACCTCATTGGGCGGATAGGTCTTGTCGAAGTCGTCAAGCCGCCATGCCTGCGCGCCCGCGCCGGGAGCCTCGCTGCCGGCGCCGCCCGCCAGGGCCGCCAAAAGGATCAGCAGGGCGGTACGTGCCGCCCCGGTGCGCTCCATCCCCATTCTCATTGCCGCTGCTCCTCCCCGCGTCACCCAGGTCCGCATGCCCCTGAAGAGAAAAAACAATCCGCAGGCGGCCAAGGCCGCGCCGATCAACCACAGCAATCCGCCGAGCGGTGCCCGCAGCACCCACAGGAGCACGGCCACCCCCAGCGCCACCAAGCCTTCAACGGCGTGGCGCCGGTAGAGCGCGTAGAGTCCATAGGCCGCGACGGCCACGGGGGCGACATAGGGCACGAGCCACTTCAGCACCAGCAGCGCCGCGCCGGAGGCGAGCAGGGCCGTGCCGCGCTGCGCGTCGGTCTCGCTCCGCTCCAGCCACTGTCGATCCATGGGCTTCATCCGGCAAGGAATTCCGGCAATGGGCGACGATTCTTCATCGCACCCTGCATCGCCCCATGACAAGCCATGGCCCGTCGGGGTACGGTGGCCACTCCAACTGCCAGTTTACACGGGTACCGGGCATTCCTCAAAACGTCCGCCCATGGCCGAACATCCTCCGAACACGAGCGAGACCTTCACGGCGGCGGAACGTGAGCTGCTGGCGCCCTACGTGACCAACACGGACGGCTCCATCTTCGCCCTCACCAACCTACCCGAGGTGATCAAGGGCGCGCTGTTCTCGCGCTATTCCCGCTCCACCTTGGGGCTGCGGCGCTTGTTGCTCAAGGAGTTCATCCAGGCGCCGGAAGCGGAGTTCGCCGGGATTGCCGGCACGGCGGCGCTCAATCCCGCGGGCGGCAGCGCCCTGGCCGTCGGCCGGGCGCAGGACTTCTACGACCGCATCCTGGACGGCTACGGCGACGATTCCATCGGCGAACTGGGCGGCGCGCACCTGGCCATCGAGAACGTCTCGATGATCGCCGCCAAGTCGATTGAGGACGCCCGCATCGGCGGCTCGCCCCTGGAAAAGTCCACTCGCTACGTCTCCTTCGGCCAGAAGGTGAACGGGGACTACCTGTTCTACAAGGAGCCGCGCCTGATGGCCTCGCGGCACCGGCAGGTCTACGTGGACACGTGCCGCATGCTGTTCGAGACCTACCAGGCGTTGATGGAACCGGTGGGAGCGCACATTGCCACGGTTGCCCCGCGCGGGGCGAAGACCGACGAGAAGGCCTGGCGCCAATCCGTGCGCGCCCGCAGCTACGATGCCCTGCGCGGGCTGCTGCCGGCGGCCACGCTAACCAATATGGGCGTGTTCGGCAATGGGCGCTTCTTCGAAAGCCTGCTCATCAAGCTGCAGATCTCCGACCTGGCCGAGTTGCGGCAAATCGGGGGCGCGGCCCATGCCGAACTGTCCCAAGCGATTCCCTCCTTCATCCGCCGCGCCGATCCGGCGCATCCCCACTTTGCCGGGTTCCGCGAGCACGCGCAGGCGGAGCGCAAGGCCGTGCGCGGGCGCATCCCGTTGCTTCCGGATCCCCCGGCCACCCAGCCCAAGGGCCAATGGGTGCGGTTGGTGGACTTCGACCCCGAGGCCGAGGCCAAAATCCTGGCGGCGCTGTTCTTCCCGGAGAGCACGGCGGCGTTGCCCGCGCTGCGGGACTGGGCGGGCGGCCTGCCGGAACCGGAACGGGGCGACATCTTCGAGGCGATCGCGGAGGCGCGCGGCAACCGCCGCCACAAGCCGCCCCGCGCGTTCGAGCTGGCGTTCTTTTCCTTCGATCTGGTGGGCGACTTCGGCATGTACCGGGACCTGCACCGCCACCGCATGCTCACCCAGCAGCGCCAGCCGCTCACCACGCGGCTGGGCTATGCCGTGCCCGAGGAAGTGGAAGAGGCGGGCCTGACGCCCCGCTATGGCGAGGCGCTGGAGCGCGCGGCCCTGGCCTTCGAGACCCTCGCCAAGGATCACCCGGAAGAAGCCCAGTACGTCGTGCCCATGCAGTATCACATCCGCTGGAACATGACGGTCAACCTGCGCTCGCTGATCTGGCTGGTCGAATTGCGCAGCGCCCCCCAGGGTCATCCCGCCTACCGCAAGATGGCGCAGGACCTGTTCCGCGCCGTGCGGGAGATTCAGCCGCGCCTGGCGCCCCTGTTCAAATTCGTGGACATGCAGGGCTCGCGCGGCGGCGGCAAGGAAGTGCTGGGCCGCCTGGACGCCGAGCGCCGCAAGGAGCAGAAGCGCCAACTCGAGTTCCCGCTGGACGTGGCCTCGGGCTGAGGCTCCTTGGTCTCGACAGGTTGTGATACCCTCGCTCTCAATACGGATCGTCACACTGGAGAGCTGGAATGAGAGTCAAAGCGAAACGCGCCGCCGAGCCTAAGATTCAGTACATCACCGATCGTGGGAAACCCGTCGCTGTCGTGATGAAGCTGTCCCGCTACCGGGCGCTGATGGAACGGATGGAAGACCTGGAAGATTCGCTCGACCTGAGCGAGGCAAGGCGAACGGCGACTGGATTCGTCACTTTGGAGCAATTCAAGAAGGATGTCGCGGCCAAGCGGAAGCGGTGAGGATGTATCAGGTCCACATTGAGAATCGCGCGCGGAAACAGTCGTTGGCTTTCCCGCAGACACAATTGGATCGGATACTGGAGGCAATCGTCCGCTTGGCAGAAAACCCCGGGCCCGTTGGCGTGCGCAAGCTATCCGATCGGCCGGGCTGGCGCATCCGGATTGGCGAGTACCGGATCTTGTACGAAGTTGACCACGAGGCCCGGGAAATTCGCGTGTTCCGCATCGCACACAGACGAGAAGCGTACCGGTAGCCCTGATCCCTACCTTACCGGCAGGCTCAGTTGGTTGGGCGCGGCGCGGATGCGGCGCGTATTGCGGGAGGAATAC
>JBGPEV010000150.1:0-7056 GCA_041482995.1 bacterium
ACAACCCACGCCACCACACCGCTGCCCCAGCCGGCTTCCTTCGGCCCCGCCGACGCCGTTCAGCGCGCGTTCGCGTGGCTGCGCACGAACCTGTTCAGCACCTGGTACAACACGCTGCTGACGGCCGGCTCCCTGTGGCTGATTTGGGAAGTCATCTCCAGCCTCTACCAGTGGGGCTTCGCCACCGCGAGCTTCGGGCCCGGTCCGCAGACCTGCCAGGGCATCGCGGGCGCCTGCTGGGCCATGGTCCGGGACATGTGGCCCCTGTTCCTGGTGGGCGCCTTTCCCGCGGACGAGCGCTGGCGGCCGGCGTTGGTGCTGGCGTTCTTCGCCGCGCTGGTGGCCCTCAGCCTTTGGCCCCGCGCCCGGGCCAGCCGGGGGTTCATTCCCCTTTGGATCGCGGGCCTGGCCGCCTGCTACCTGCTGATGCGCGGCGGCGCGTGGCTGGGGATGCCGGAAGTGGATACCACCCGCTGGGGCGGCCTGGTGCTCACGGTGATGCTCACCATCGTCGGGCTGGCGGTGGCTTTCCCCGTCAGCATCGTGCTGGCCTTGGGGCGCCGCAGCCGCATGCCGGTGATCAAGTCCATCTGCGTCGCCTATATCGAGTTGATCCGGGGCGTGCCGCTCATCACGATCCTGTTCATGGCCTCGGTCATGCTGCCCCTGTTCTTCCCCTCCGGCTTCAACCTGGACCGCGTGGTGCGGGCCCAGGTGGGCATCCTGATGTTCTCCGCCGCCTATCTGGCGGAAGTGGTGCGGGGCGGCCTGCAGGGCGTCTCGCGGGGTCAGGAAGAGGCGGCCCAGGCCCTGGGGCTGGGCTATTGGCAGACGATGATCCTGGTGATCCTGCCGCAGGCGCTGCGGCTGGTGATTCCCGCGCTGGTGGGGACGTTCATCGCGCTGCTGAAGGACACCTCCCTCGTCGCGATCATTGGGCTGTTCGAGCTGCTGGGGATGGCGATCCAGGTGGTGCACAACCCCGATTGGCTGGGCAAGCTGGTGGAGGCCTACGTGTTCACGGCGGCGATCTACTGGGGGCTGTGCTTTGCCATGTCCCGCTACAGCCGCGGACTCGAGCAACGGTTCAAGGCCGGCCAAAATTGATCTCCTAGCGAAGAGCGATGCTGCCATGACCGATTCCGCCCGCCCCGCCGGCCCCACGGCCAAGGGATCCGCCGCCAACGACGTGATGATCGAGATGCGGCAGGTCAACAAATGGTATGGGCCGTTCCACGTCCTGAAGGACATCAGCCTGACCGTGCGGCGACAGGAGGTCGTGGTGGTCTGCGGTCCTTCCGGCTCCGGCAAGTCCACCCTGATCCGCACCATCAACCGGCTGGAAGAGCACCAGCGCGGGCAGATCCTCGTGGAAGGGATCGAACTCACCAACGACGTGAAGCACGTCGAGGCCATCCGGCGCGAAGTGGGGATGGTGTTTCAGCAGTTCAACCTGTTCCCCCATCTCAAGGTGATCGACAACATCATGCTGGCCCCCGTGTGGGTGCGCCGCATGCCCCGCGAAGAGGCCCATCAGGCGGCCATGGAACTGCTCAAGCGGGTGGGCATCGAGGAGCAGGCCCAGAAATTCCCCGGCCAGCTTTCCGGCGGCCAGCAGCAACGGGTGGCGATCGCACGCGCCCTGGCCATGCAACCCAAGATCATGCTGTTCGACGAACCCACCTCCGCCCTCGACCCCGAGATGATCAAGGAGGTGCTCGACGTGATGCGCGGGCTGGCCCAGGGGGGCATGACCATGATGGTCGTGACCCACGAGATGGGCTTCGCCCGCGAGGTGGCCGACCGCATGATTTTCATGGACGGCGGACAGATCGTGGAGGAGGCCACTCCCCAGATCTTCTTCAACAATCCCAAGGAGGAGCGCACCAAGCTCTTTCTCAGCCAGATCCTGCAGCATTAGTCACGCCAACGCGGCGCAAATCGCTCCGGAACCTGATAGGTAGGGGAATCCTTTTCCGCACCATGGACCGATCGGGGGTGGGCCATGAATCGCGTCGTGCACTTCGAAATCCACGCGGACGATCCGCAACGGTGCAGCAGCTTCTACAGCAAGGTCTTCGGCTGGCAGATCAGCCAGTGGGATGCGGGGTCCGAGCCCTATTGGCTGGTCACCACCGGGCCGGACGTGGAGCCGGGCATCAACGGCGGTATCATGAAGCGCCGCCATCCCATGGGCAATGTGTACAACTCCATCCAGGTCGCGTCAGTGGACGACGCCTGCGCCTCAGTGTTGGCCAACGGCGGTATGATTGTCGTCCCCAAGGTGGCCATTCCCGGCGTGGGTTGGCTGGCCTACGGCAACGATACGGAAGGCAACATCTTCGGCATGATGCAGGAAGACCGCGCCGCGAAGTAGCCGTGTTCTGAGCCGACATTCTCCAGATGGACGGCCGACACTGGATGAATCGGTTCCCCCGGGCGGTCCCAAACACGAGTATTGAGCAAGATTCCGCTTGGCGCCGATCGTCTTTGCCGAATCCGATGGCGTGGTCGGCAAAATGCCCCTTACCGCATCATCAGTGCGGCCATGATCGCCACCATCGCCGCCCCCATGACCACCAGCATCCAGGGTCTCCGGAGCATGTGTCTCGGCATGCTCATCATGTGGCGAAGCATCCCGAACCGTGCGCCTTCCGGTACCAGGTCCATGCCGCACTTTGGGCAGACGCCGGGGATCGATCGATGGACCTCCGCGTGCATGGGGCAATGGAAATTTGGTGGCGTTGAAGCTGGGTTCGTATTCGGTGACATAGCGCGCTCCTCACGGCTGTTGCGGGAATTGTCTTAACGCCGATTCAGCACATCGCCCGGCAGGTCTTCGCCCGCCGCGGAGCGGCGAGCCGATCCGAAGCTCGCCGCCCGCACCGCCTTTCACGGTCAGCTTGTTGCTTTCACGAGAGGGGCCATTTCAGATTTTGCTCTGCAAATCTCGTCCAGATCACGGCCAGCGTGATAACACCGGTCAGGAACGCGGTGAAGCGCAACGGTACGTAGTTGAAGCCGATATAGATGAATGCATGCACATAGCGGGTTATGACGAAAATCCATGCCAATGTGACCTGGACGGTGTCGAATCCGCCTGTCGTCAGCATGAGCAGGCATACGACATAGAACAGGACCGGAAGCTCCAGGAGGTTCATATAGGTGCGGGCGGGACGTTCGACCCATTCGGCCGGCATGTTGGTGGTGAAAGTCTGGAAGTACCGTCGGGATGCCGCTCCACGAATCAATGCAAAATTCCGGTACACGACCATGATGAGACTCACAAAGACGGTGAGGACAACGAGCGCAACCACGGGTTGGATCAGAGCCGCGGCCGCGCCCTGAACAATTTGTGCAGACGCAGACGTCGTCCGTACAACTTCCACCAGCACTGCGACGAAGGCGGCGAAGATCACTCCGACCAACAGGTACGTTGCGCCGATAATTTTGCTACGCGTCCGGATTCCCTCGATTGAGGCTCAGCGACCACTTGTTGACGACGGCCTTGCCCGACCCTCCCGCGTCATTCTGTTCGGGTTGCTCCCGCAGGGTCAGCGAGACCGCCGCCAAGCCGAACGTCATCAGCACCGTCCCGATGATCAGGCCCCAGTGGATCTCCGCAAAGTGGGACGAGCCTGCCACCCACGGCAGGCCGGCGGAATCCGCCGACTCGGAATGCATACCGTAGAGGACGCCGGTGACGATGGCGCCCAAGCTGGCGCAGTTCGCACCGGCCCGCTGCAAGGTCTGCTTTTCCCTCACTCCCCCTTTCGTGATTGGATCCCACGTGACGGGACTGCGCGTGACCGAATTGCTCGACATTCCCCAAGCAGGTGACCGATACCGGATGGACCGATGCCCATGGCGGCGATAGCCACGAGATTTACCAATTAGTAAGCCTAAGTCCACCTGGGGAACGTGGGCTGAGGGCATCCCCGGCGGGCGGTGTTGGCGGCCGTTAGTCGTCATCGTGGCGATGTTCCCACCGCCGCCGCAGGTCCTGATAGCGCTTCTCCAACCGCTGGTATTGCTCGGCGCTCAGCTTCGGCTGGGTGCGCGCCAAGCCCTGCTCCAGGATGCGCCGGATTTCCGGTTCCGTGCGCACGCGCAACTCCTCGAGCTTGCCGGACACGTCGTGGACGATCGGCACCAGGTCCGCCTTCTGTGCGTCGGTCAGGTCCAGATAGCGATTGAGGCGCTTCATGATGTGCGCTTCCACCTGCTCCCGCGGCCCGCGCCACCCGTAGTAGCCGTGGACGAACCACCAGCCCGTACCGAGCCCGCCGATCGCCAGACCCAGCGCGAACACCAACACGATGCCAATGCGAAACTTCCAACGGTTCATGACCCAACCTCGCTGCCGGCCCGAGCGCCGGTCAATTCAACTCGGACGGATTCACCAGCACCGTCCAGGGACTCTCCGCCATCTGACTGATGGCCACGGTATCCGGGCTGGCCCCGTTCCACAGGGTGGCGCCCAGCAACAGCACCGCCGCCACGGCGGCCGCGGCGAGGAATTGCCAGAGAAAGCGCACGTCGCCGCCCCCCACGGCCCCCGCCGAGCGCACGCGGGCCATCACCGCCTCCACCCGCACGGGCGGCAGGGCCGGCTCGAGCCGATGGGCGGCTCGCAGGGCCTGCTCCAGCCGGTCTAGCTTTTCGCCGTGCCGTTCTTCGTGTTCCATAACGCCTCCCCATGATCCCCAAACAGGGCCTCCAGTTCCCGGCGCATGCGGCGCCGGGCGCGGTGGGCCCGCACTTTCACGTTGACCGCCGTCCAACCCAGTTGCCGGGCGGCTTCCTCGCTGCTCAATCCCTCCAGGTGCACCAGCGTCACCACCAGCCGGTCTTCCGGGGAGAGCCGGTCCAAGGCGTAGGAGAGCACTTCCCGTGCCTCTCCGCGCCGCACTTCCCGGTCAAACCGCTCCTGGGACTCCGCCGCCGTCACCCGATCGGCCCAATCGCGGTGCTGCTCGGTCAGGCTGCTCTCCGGCGACTCCCGGTTGCGGTAGTGGCTGCGCCAAAAATCGTAGCAGGTGCGCACGGCGATGGTGGTCAGCCACTCCGGGAATTTCGACCCCAGTGCGAAATTGCCGAGGGATTGGAAGGCCCGGATGAACGTTTCCTGCACCAGGTCTTCCGCCCGGTCGCGCGGCACGTGGCGATGTACCGTGCGCTGCACCAGCGGCCCATACCGCCGCACCAGGCCGGCGAACGCGTCCGTCTCGCCCCGCACCACCCGCCCCACCAGTTCGCTGTCCGTCAACCCGTCGGTCTCTTGCGGCATCGGCTTCCTGGAAGCGAGAGGCGCCGACGGGCGCGCAACGGGCAGGGCGCCGGCCGACGCGGGGGTCAGCGCGACCATGCCGGCATCCGGCTGCCTGCCCATGGCACTGGCTGCTTGAGTGCCCATGGCACTAGCGCGCCAGCCGGTCGATCCAACGATCCAGCCGCGCGGCGCGCTCCTGCTGGTTTTCCGCGCGGCGCGCATCCATCTTGGTCAAGAACTTATCGCGCATTTGCTTCAATTCGGCCACTTGTCCGGGCGTCAGCAGGGCCTGCACTTCCTGCCGCACCTGGGCCCATTCCAGCGCCAAGTCCTTGGTGGCCGCGGCGGCCTGGTCGTAGGCGGCCGCCAGGGCGGTGGCATCCACCGCATCCGCGGTCATCTGTCCGACGAGTCCGCGGCGCGCATCGCCGGCGCGGGTCGTCTTCGCTTCCAGTGCCGTCTTGTGGGCGCGCAGGACCTCGGCCACCTGTTTCTCCTGCGCATCGGTCAGGTGGCCCTTCCTCACCATCGTGATCGCCGGAAAGGCGCTCTCCATTCCTTCGCCCCAGCCGTGACGACCCCAGGCCTGGGCAGTGCCGCTCCAGAGCAGACCACCCGCCAGCATCAGCCCGGCGGCCAGCGCCACTCCCAATCGTTTGCCGATCATCTTGCTCTCCCGGCCGCCGAGGCGGCCCAACTCGGTTTTGGCGGGGTTCCCGCGCCGGAGGGTGAACCGGGCGCCCCACGCCCTACATGACATAGGATCGCCCCGCCGGGAGAAACGGTTACGCGGGGCGCGCCGGCGCCGCGCCGGAGCGGCACCTACCGGCCGGTAGGTGTGCACGCGGCGCGGGCGGGCACGGCGGCCTGATCGCCCGTTGGCAAGCCAACGGGGAGGGCGCACCATGAAAAGAAATATCCGCAAACGAGCGCAAAGGAGCATGCCATGCTGCACCGGCGCAACATCGTGGGGCTGGCGCTGGGGATCGGTAGCCTGCTCACCGCCTTGCCGTGGGCCAATCCGGCCTGGGCCCAGGATGTGGGGGAAACCGTGCTGCGGCAGGGCCGCATTTCCGAGAACTACTACGCCGCTGGGAGCACGGTGCGCCTGCAGGCCCAGGTGACCGGCGATGTCGTCGTCGCCGGGGGCGTGGTGGACCTGGACGGCGAGACCAGCGGCAACCTGATCGTGGCTGGAGGCGAGGTGCGTCTGCAGCAACGCCTCAAGGGCGACCTGCTGGCCGTGGCCGGCAGCCTGGAGGTGCGGGGCGACATGGGCGATGACGCGCGCATCGCCGGCGGCGAGGTGCGGGTGTACGCCCACGTCCATGGCGACCTGATTGCCGCGGGCGGAAGGCTGACCGTGGCGCCCGCCGCCCACGTGGATGGCCGCGCGGCCCTGGGTGGCGCCCAGGTGGAGGTCAACGGCACCTTCAAGAAGCGCCTGCTCGTCGCCGGCCGCTCCGTGGCGATCAACGGTGTCGTGGAGGGCGACGTGGAGGTGGAAGCCCAGCGCCTCACGCTCGGGCCGGCCGCGCGCATCGGCGGCGCGCTCACCTACCGCAGCCCGGAAGCGGCGCGCATCGATCCGGCGGCCCAGGTTGCGGGCAAGGTGGAACATATCGTCTCCCCGATCGGGCGGAATCTTGACCGCGCGCGGGGCGTGGCCCGCATCGGCGCCGGCGCGGCGCTCGCCGTCATGCTGCTGGTGGTGGGCGCGGCTTGGTACGGCCTCTTCCCCGCCTTCTCCCACGCCGCCCCCGGCACCCTGCGGGCGAGTCCCT
>JBGPEV010000151.1:0-7027 GCA_041482995.1 bacterium
AATGGGCACGCTCGGCCTGCCGTCCGTGCCCGCCTACACGGCGCCCGCCGGCGGCCAGCAGGACGCGGCGCTGCGTGAGACGTTTCCCCTGGCGCTGCTCACTCCGCCCTCCCAGCACTTCCTCAACAGCACGTTCGTGGAGGCGCCCACCTCCCGCAAGCTGGAGGGGCGGCCCACGCTCAAGCTCAGCCCGAGCGACGCGGAGCCGCGCGCCCTCAAGAGCGGCTCGGCCTGCCGCGCCTTCAACCAGCGGGGCGAGTGCTTCTTGACCGTGGAGGTGACCGAGGACGTGGCGCCGGGCACGGCCGTGGCGGAATCCGTCTGGTGGCCGAAATTCCATCCCCTGCGCAAGGGCATCAACCAGCTCACGGACGGCGCGCTGCTGACCGATCTGGGCGGCGGCGCGCGCATTCACGATGCGCTGATCCAAGTGGAAGCGGCGCGGATGCCCCGCGCGGCGGATTAGGGGCGCCCGCGGGCGGACGCCTCACTTCGGTCCTCAACCATGCCGCGATTTCGACTGGCCCCCCTGGCTGCGCTGTTGCTGGTGCTCGGATGTTCGCCCGGGGAAACCAACAAGCCCAGGACGCTGGACGACGTCAGCCGCCTGAATGCGACTCCAATCCGGGAGCTGGTGCGGGTCACGGAGGAGGCCCAGGTGATCGAGGCCCTGAAGAGGGCGCGGCAGGAACACCTGCATGTGTCCATTGCCGGGCGCCGCCATAGCCAGGGCGGGCAGGCCTTTGGGGACGACGCGATCGTTCTGGATATGACGGGCTTCAAGAACGTGCTGGCGGTCGACCCAACGCGCAAAACGATCCGCGTGCAGAGTGGCATCAGTTGGCATGATGTGCAGGACGCCGCCGATCCGCACGGGCTGGCCGTGAAGGTGATGCAGTCTTCCAACATCTTCACCGTCGGCGGTTCCATCAGCGTGAACGCCCACGGGCGCGATCCCAGATTCGGGTCGTTGATCGAGACCGTCCTGTCATTTCGCCTGGCCGGACCCGATGGCGCCATCGTCAACGTCAGCCGGACCGAAAACCCGGAACTGTTCGCGCTGGTGAACGGCGGCTACGGGCTGTTTGGGGTGATTCTCGATGTGGAGTTGTCCCTGACGGACAACGTTCCGCTGCGGAAGACCACGGAATTGCTGGACTTCCGGGATTACCCTCGTTGGTTCGATGAACATGTGCGCGCAAGACGGGCCGTGGGGTTGCACTACGCGCGGCTGTCCAACGCGCCGGCGTCCTTTCTGCGGGAGATGTACGCAACCTCGTTCCTTCGGGGTAATCCGCCGGAGATCGACCGCGCCCGCATCCTGCGGCTCGTGGACGACGAGCCCGTCGCCATCCCCAAGTTCTTTCTGGGGCTGGCGCGCCACACGGACTGGGGCAAAAGCCTCGACTGGTACTTGCAGAAGAAGGTCGTTGATCCGCCTGGAGAGGGAGACTGGATTTCCCGCAACAACGCCATGCGCCCCGCCGTGGCCTTCCTGGACTACGATTCGGCGGAGGACACGGACATCTTGCAGGAGTACTTTGTGCCCCCGGATCGGTTCATTCAGTTCGTGGACGGAATGCGGGATCTCTTCCTCCGCGAAAAGGTGGACCTGCTCAACGTCACAGTGCGGTTCGTGCCCAAGAACGATGAAGCGGCGCTCTCCTACTCGAGACAGGAAACCTTCGCACTGGTGCTGTACATCAACCAGGGACGCTCGAAGGAAGGGATAGACCATGCGCGGCGCTGGACCCGGGAACTCGTCGAGATTGCGCTTGCCGCCGGCGGGACATACTATCTCCCGTACCAAGGCTATCCGACCCGCGAGCAAATGCGCCGGGCCTATCCCGAGACGGACCGCTTCTTCCAACTGAAACGGCAACACGATCCAAGCGAGCGATTCTCGAGCCGCTTCTATTCGCAGTACGGGAAAGAACCCGAGACTCCCACCCAGTGACCTGGCCGTTCCAGCGCAACGGCCTCCGGTGTTAGACGCCAATCGCGGCGGATGAAGACACTGCGCGCCGCCCGCGCTTGACTCCCGCGCCGGCTCTGCGGAAGATTGGCCACCGTTTCCATGGCGTCGTCGGGCTGGATTGCCGGCGGTACGTTCCGCATCGACTGAGGAGACTTCCCATGCCCATCGCCGCCCAGGCCGCCGCTGTTGCCAAATCGGACGTGGCCCAGCATCGCCGGCAGGCCGTGGCCGAGGCTGTCAATCGCATCCGCGAGTTGGAGCGCACCCGGGGGGTGAACCGCGCCATGCTGGAGGAAGTGAAGGCCGTGATGCTCGGCCTGGCGGGTCACACCGAGCTGTTCCCCCGCGAGGACTTTCCGCTCACGGACGGCCAGAGCCTAGTGTACCGGCTGGCCGAGGACGCGGACCACCGCTTCGCCATGTACATGTCTTGCGGCATTCCGGGCAAGCGCGTGCCGCCCCACAATCACACGACGTGGGCCGTGATCGCGGGCGTGGACGGCGAGGAGGAGAATTTCTTTTATGAGCGCAGCGACGACGGCCAGACACCGGGGCGCGGCACGCTGCGGCAGATCCGCGAGGAAGTGGTGCGGCCGGGCACGGCTGTGACGCTGATGCCCGAGGACATCCACCACATCCAGACGCCGCCGCACCGGCCCAACATGCACCTGCACATGTACGGGCGCTCCCTGGAGCACCTGCCCAACCGCGTGAGCTACAACGTAAGGGAAGGCACGTACAAGGTGTTCCCGGCCAATCCGAACATCGTGTACATGCAATGACGGACGCCGTGACCCCACAGGCCCTCAAGGGCCTGCTGCGCGGTACGGCGGAACTGGCGCTGTTGGACGTGCGGGAGAACGGCACGTTCGGCGACGGGCACTTGCTGTTCGCCGTCAATCTCCCCCTGAGCCGGCTGGAAACGCGCTTGGCGGACCTCGTGCCGCGCTTGGGCACCCCGGTGGTGCTGTGCGACGGCGGCGACGGGCTGGCCCGCCGCGCGGCGGAGCGGTTGGCGGCGTTCGGATATTCCGACGTGCGCGAGATGCAGGGCGGCCTGCCCGGCTGGCGGGCGGCGGGGTTCGAGGTGTTCAGCGGCGTCAATGTGCCCAGCAAGGCCTTCGGCGAATTTGTGGAACACGAGGCGGGCACCCCCTCCGTCTCGCCCCAGGAACTCCAGGCGCTCGTGGAGAGCGGCCGCAAGCTGGTGATCCTCGATAGCCGCCCCTGGGAGGAATACCACGCCATGAGCATTCCCGGTGGCATCGACGTGCCGGGGGCGGAGTTGGTGTACTGCGTCGCGGACCTGGCGCCCGACCCGGAGACGCTCGTGGTGGTCAACTGCGCGGGCCGCACGCGCTCCATCATCGGCGCCCAATCGCTCATCAATGCGGGCATCCCCAATCCGGTGGTGGCCCTGCGCAACGGCACGATGGGCTGGCACCTGGCGGGCCTGCAACTGGAGCGCGGGCAAGAGCGCCACGCCCCCGCGGTGTCACTCCAAGGCTTGGCCAAGGCCCGCGCCGCCGCCGAGCGCGTGTCCCGGCGCTTTGGCGTGCGCACGGTCGATGGCGCGACCCTGAAGCGCTGGCGGGAAGATGCCGCGCAGCGCACGCTCTACGTGTTGGACGTGCGCACGCCGGAGGAGTTCGAGGCGGGGCACCGGCCCGGCTCCCGCCACGCGCCGGGCGGACAACTGGTGCAGGCGACCGATACCTACGTCGCCACGCGGGGCGCGCGCATCGTGCTGGTGGACGATACGGTCGTGCGGGCCACCATCACCGCGTCCTGGCTGATCCAACTCGGGTGGAACGACGTGTTTGTGCTGCAGGACGGCTTGCCGGCGGGGGACCAAGCGACGGGTTCACACGCGACCCCCGTGCTGGGCCTGGACGCCTGCCACCCGCCCGAGTTGACGCCCCACGAGTTGAACGGCGCGTTGCAGCGCAAGGAAGCCGTGCTGCTGGACCTGGGCACCAGCCTCAAGTTCAAGGAAGCGCACATCCCGGGCGCCTGGTGGGCCGTGCGCGCGCGGCTGCGGGAGGCGCTGGGCAAGCTGCCCCAGGCCGCCCTGCTCGTGCTCACCTCCCCCGACGGCGTGCTGGCCCGGCTGGCGGCCCCGGAGGCGGAGGCGGTGACCGGCACGCCCGTGGCCGTGCTGCGCGGCGGCACCCTGGCGTGGAAGGCCCAGGGTCTGCCCCTGGCGGGCGGCGCCGGGCAGTTGGCCGACACGCCGGACGACGTGTGGCTGCGCCCCTACGACCGCGAGCAGGACGTCGAGGCCGCCATGAAGGAATACCTCAGTTGGGAAGTGGACCTGGTCGAGCAGATCAAGCGCGACGGCGACGCGCGCTTCCGGCACTTCCCGGAGCGGTGAGCGGAAGAACAGCAAAACAGCTGAACCACAACGAACACGACGAGCACAACGAACGACGCATGGGTCCAGGGGCGGTACACGTGGCGGGCCGTCTTTCCGCGATCCTGACATTGCCATGTCTGCACGGCTGGGAGCCGGAGGTGGAGCCCCCCCATGCGTGTCGTTACCGCCAAGAAACGCCTTCCCTTTCTGGTCCCGCGTGGCATCCTCCGTCTATTGGAATGAGGGGTCCTTTTCGCGGCGCCGTCCCGCGCGCGTCCCAACATCGCTGGCCCAAGAGGAGTCGACGCAATGATTGAGCTTTACACGTGGCCCACGCCCAATGGGCACAAGGTACACATCATGCTGGAGGAAACCGGCCTGCCCTACGAGATCCACCCGATCGACATTCAGCGGGGGGATCAGTTCAAGCCGGACTTCCTCAAGATCAGCCCCAACAACAAGATGCCCGCCATCGTGGACACCGACGGCCCGGGCGGCAAGCGGCTGTCCGTGTTCGAATCGGGCGCGATCCTGCTGTACTTGGCGGAGAAGACCGGCAAGTTCCTGCCCAAGGACGTGGCGGGCAGGTACGAGGCGATCCAGTGGCTGATGTTCCAGATGGGCGGGATCGGCCCCATGCTGGGCCAGGCCCATCACTTCCGCCAATACGCCCCGGAGAAAATCCAGTACGCCATCGACCGCTACACCAACGAGGCCAAGCGCCTCTACGGCGTGGTCAACCGGCGCCTGGCCGACCGCGAGTTCATCGCCGGGGACTACTCCATCGCCGACATGGCGATCTATCCCTGGCTGCAGCCCTATGAGCGCCAGGGGCAGAACATCGAGGACTTCCCCCACATCAAGCGCTGGTTCGCTACCCTGGCCGCCCGCCCCGCCGTGCAAAAGGGCATGCAGGTCTTGGCGGACAAGCGCCGCACCGGTCCGATGGACGAGAAGGCGCGCGAGGTGATGTTCGGCAAGACGCAATACCAGGTGCGGGCGTAACGGCTCCGCCCCCTGGGCCTTCGGCCCTGTCCCCCTCCCAGGGTTGCTGGTCCGCACCGCAAGCGGTGCTCACGGGTGGAGGGGGAAAATGTTCGCGTCTGTTGGCAGGACTCAGGAAGCGGTGAGCCCCCCACTAGGTGGGGGGTTGGGGGGAAATATCGGAGGACCGCTATGGACAAGCCGCGCGTATTCTACCGTCCCGGCTGAAGCTCCTGCTCAATGACGAAAGAGTTGCTTTCGGCCTGGGGAGTGGATTTTGAGCCGGTGAACGTGGAGGGCAACGACGAGGCCCTGCGTGAACTAATCGCGTTGGGCGCGCCGCTGGTGCCCGCCATGGCCTATAAAGGCCAGGTCGTGCACGGGTGGAATCCCAACGCCTACGCCAAGCTGGCGGGCGTGGACTATACCGACGTGCCCAAGCTGAGCCCTCAGGCGCTGGCCGCGCGGCTGGACCGCATCCTGGAGCTGGACCAGGCCGCGCTGCGGGCCACGCCCGACGATAAGCTGACGGTCGAAGGTCCCGGCCGGCGGCGGGCGCTGCGCCAACTGGCGTTCCACACGTTCCGTCTCAGCGCCGCCTTCGTGGACGCCATGGAGCAGGACGGACTGGAGGAAGCGTGGCTGCAGGAGGAAGCGCCGGACGAGATGCGCACGGGCGCGCAGATCGCCGCCTATGGCGAGGCCGTGCGCAAGCGCCTCAGGGCGTGGTTCCAGCAAGCGCCGCCCGCGCGCTACGGCGAGACTGCCTACACGTACTATGGCGAGGGCAGTGTGCATTCCCTGCTGGAGCGCACCACCTGGCACGCGGGGCAGCACGTGCGCCAGGTCTATGACCTGTTGGCGCGCCACAACGTCCTGCCGGCAGGCACGCTCGATCCCAACCTGTTCACCGGCCTGCCGCTGCCCCAGGCGGTGTGGTAGGGGGCAGAGGGGACGGCCCTTCCAGCCAGCGGGGAGGGGATCGCGAATCATACAGCGACGGGGCAGGTGTATGAGCAGGGATGGGTCCGCCGAAAGGCGGGCCAGGGTGGGGTCTGTTTCCGGCGCCATTCTTCTTGGCTGAGCAAGCGCCAAAAGCATGTGCAAAATTCGGGCGAGTTTTGGCCTATATGTTTGCCACGACAGCCTATTTCGCTGGAAACCCGTCACTCATTGCGATACTGTCGGTTCCCTGAACGGGTTTGTGCAGTAGCCCGGTTGGCGCGTTGTCCGGTGTGCATCGGTCGGATGGCCATGCGTACCCGCTGGCTGATTTCTTATCGCTGGACCATCTCCAAATCGTGGCTTAACGCTGCCAGTGCCTCGACCTATGCGCGGCTTGGCGTCCTGTATTGCGCGGAAGTCCGCGCCGAAGGCGGCCTGGCCGGTGCAATTTGAGGGATCGGTGCTGCTTCGCTTCGTTTGAGAAAAGTGGGACTTGTATGTTTCGAACTGGGATGCAACTTCTGTCAGTCCTGGCCATTGTGGTCCTGATTGCCGCCTGCGGGGGCAGCTCGAGCAGCAGCGACAACAAGGCGACCACCGCGGCGCTGGCGTCCATCCAGGTCACTCCCGCAACCGCGAGCATCGCGGTGCCCACCACCGAGCAGTACACCGCGACGGGTATCTACTCCGACTCAACGACGCAAGACCTGACCGCCCAGGCATCGTGGACGTCCAGCGACGCGGGGACGGCGATCATCTCG
>JBGPEV010000152.1:0-7024 GCA_041482995.1 bacterium
GAGGGAGTCCTGTGCGCCAGCTTTGAGGCAGTGGCCGTTCCCCCTTCTCCAGGCCCGCAGTTGGGCCTTGGAGAAGGGCCGGGGTTGAGGCCGCGCGAAGCGCGGGACGGCCCAGCGGATACATCAAGCCCGGACTTTGCACTTGCCCTGGAGGTGGCGCCAAGTGGCGAACGCTGGCGCGAGGCGCCAGCAACACGCGCCGGAGTGGGTTTCCGCTTGGCGTTCCGCGCCGAACCCACGTGGGTATTCAACACGGCACGCTGTTCTCAGAATGACTCAGCAAGGTGTGGGGTCTTGCTGATCCCTTCGTGGAGTTCACCCTTGAGCGCAGCGAAGGGCTCAAGGGCAGGCTCCGCGAAGGGTCTGCGGTTGCAGTTCCGTCCAACTCGCTTTTTCAGCCCCCTACCGCGCCGCCCCGCGGCCCTTGAAGACCGCGTAGAGATACCACAAGGCGGGCACCAGCACGACGGCGCCCGCGCCCAGCACGGTCAGCAGCGTGGCGAGCACATTGGGCGGCGCGGCGGCGCTGGTCACGGTCAAGTCGGGCACGACCAGAAACGGCGCCTGGGCCAGGGCCCAGCCCCAGAGAATGAGCGCGGCCTGGGCCATGGCCAGCCGCCGCGCCCAAAGATAGTCCCGCCGCCAGAGCGAGAGCATCGCCCCCAGGGCGGCGAGACCCGTGAGGGCGTGAAAGGGCAACGACCAGCGCTCGCGGCCCAGCCCCTGGCGGATCAGGGGCGCGCCTTGGTCCGAGAGTAGAAAGCACACGAGCGCCAGCACGCCCACCAGCACCGCGGCCCCGAGGGCGCGGATGCGGAAGTCCTCTTGCAGCTCCCGCTCACGCGCTTCCACGGTGAGATAGACGGCGGCCAGGAAGGCGAACAGGGCGAGGGTGAACAGCCCGACGGCGATGGGAAAGGGCGCCAGCCACGCGTGGAAGAACTCCGGCACCACCCGGCCCGTGGCGGGGTCCGTGCGGATGCGGCCGGAGGCCACCGCCCCCACCACCATGCCCAGGAAAGGCGGGGTCATCACGCTGGCCCCGGCGAACGTCAGGCTCCAGCGGCGGCGGAAGCGCCCCTCCGGCGTATCGAAGCTGCGGAACACGAAGGCCGAACCGCGCAGCACGATGCCGATCAGGGCCAGCGTGATGGGAATGTGCAGGGTGATGCTGACCGCGGCGAAGGCGCGGGGAAAGCCCGTGAACAGGATCACGACCACCACGATCATCCACACGTGGTTGGTTTCCCAGATCGGGCCGATGGCGTGGGCGATGGTCCGGCGCTGGGCCTCGGCGCGGGGACCCCGCGCGAGCAGATCCCACACGCCGCCCCCGAAGTCCGCGCCGCCGGAGAGCGCGTAGATCGTGAGGGCCGCGAAGAGCGCCCCCGCCGCCGCCGGTTCCAGCCAGCCCATCGGTCTCCCCCTCCGGTCAGGCGTTGGAGCGATTGCCGTGGAGCGCCGCGCTGGCGGCCACCTGCCGGCGCAGCAACACCACGACGATCGCGGCCAGCATCAGGTAGAGCAGCGTGAACAGGGTGAACGGCACCACCAGCCAAGGCATGGGCGTCACGGCGTCGGCCGTGCGGAGGAAGCCCTGCACCACCCAAGGCTGCCGCCCCACCTCGGTGACCGTCCAGCCCGCCTCGAGCGCCAGCATGCCCAGGGGGCCGCAGGCCACCACCAGCCAGAGGAACCATCGGGCGGTCGGCACCGCGCGCCGCCGCCAAGCCAGCCCGCCGCCCAGCACCGCCGTGCCCGCCAGCGCCGTGCCGCAGGCCACCATCAGGGTGAACGCCCAGTGGACGATGGCCACGGGGGGCCGCTCCTCCCGCGGCCAGGCCTTCAGGCCCTTGATCTCGGCCCGGGGGTCCAGATAGGTGAGCGCGCTCAGCAGATAGGGGATTTCGATCGCCCCGCGGGTCACCTCCGCCGCCTCGTCCGGCCATCCGCCGATGGTGAACGGCGCGCCGCGCTCCGTTTCCCACAGCGCCTCCATGGCGGCGAACTTGACCGGCTGGTAACGGGCGACGTGCTTGGCGCTCATGTCGCCCGTCACCGGCCCGAACAGGGCCGCCACCGCGCCCAGGGTCAGGGCGATGGCGTAGGCCGAGCGGTGCAGCGGGTCACGCGGATGGTGGAGCAGCATCCAGGCGTGGATGCCCGCCACGGCGAAGCCCACGGCAATGTACGCCGCCACGAGCACGTGCAGGGTCTCGGTCAACGCCGCGGGGTTGAACATGGCGGCGATGGGATCGATGTTGCGCGGTTTGCCATCCACCACCTCGAAGCCCGCCGGAGCATTCATCCAGGCGTTGGCCGTGACGACGAATACCCCCGAGAGCGCCCCACTGACGGCCACACCCCAACCGGCCGCCCAGTGTAGGCGCGGCGCCACGCGCTCCCAGCCGTAGAGGTAGATGCCCAGGAAGATCGCCTCCAGGAAGAACGCGAACCCCTCCAGGGAGAAGGGCATGCCGATGATCGGCCCCGCATAGGCCATGAAGCCCGGCCAGAGCAGCCCCAGCTCGAAGGACAGCACCGTGCCCGATACCGCGCCCACGGCAAACAGCACCGCCGTGCCCTTGGCCCATTGCTTGGCCAACTGGAGGTAAAGGGGATCGCGCGTCCGCAGCCACCGCCCCTCCGCGGTGCACATCAAGAGCGGCATGCCGATGCCCGCCACCGCGAACAGGATGTGGAAGGCCAGCGACATCGCCATCTGCGAGCGGGCGGCAAACAGATCGGTCATGGGGGGCTCCGCGGCGGGGGGTTCCCGCACAGTCACTCTAGCCGATTCCCCCCGGCGGGAAAACGGCGGGACGGCCGCGCCGGTAGCGATCTAGACCGAATCGTTGACTTGCCTAGTGCTGGGTAACTATAGTGATACATAGCGTCTGGCGTGACTCGGGGACCTAGACCGGTAGAGCAATGACTCCATTGGTCAAGATTACTGGCATCAAAGCGAACCTCTTGGTTGCTATCTCCAAGAGGGACGGCTTCGTCATAGCAGACTGTCCATTCCTGAACGTCATCTCTTCTGCAGCCACGGAAGAGAAAGCTCTTTCGAATCTGAAAGAGGAAATCGATTTCCTCTTTCGAGTTTGTGATGAAAGCGACTGCCTGCCCGCGCTTCTCGATAAGAGAACCGAAAGAGCGAGAGAACCCTCATCGCCCGGGGAATTTGTTCAGGTTGAGACGGTGGTCATTGACATTCCTTCCGGGATTCCCCCTGAACTGCTGAAGCGCTTTACCGATGCAACGGTTTCAGCGCCTTAACCCCTTCAATTTCGTCGAAATTGTGACGCGCCATGGTTGTTGCAAAGGACCGGATAACGGTGCTTTGCAAACCGTCTTCAATCCTGAAATAGCTGGCCGTTATTGCGTCATCAGAATGGATGGGCCTCTTCCGGAAGAGATTTGGCGCGCTCATTTGCAGAATCTTGAAATTGAAGAGCGTGATTTCGAGCAGTGGTTTGATTCCTATACCCCGGAGGCGCCGAACTCATGAAACCGCACAATCAATGTCCTACGCTCCGTGCGATAGCATCAAGCCGACTGCGGAGTCCCGGACACTGGAACGGATATTACTTATGCCGTTATGATGAGTTCATGTATGCGATCGCCGGTGCATGAGCGCCAAAGCACCACGCCGCCCGAAGGATCGGAATCCGTTAGCCAAGCTGTTCGTTGACCTGCTGACGGGCGAGACTACGCCGGAATCCCCGCAGGCAACCACGCCCAAGAAGCCTGGACCGTACAGGAAGCGGAATTCAAACCAGGTGGCTACTCGCCCGGAACATGGCGGGACGGCGGCTGACGCGGTGCGCTATCCTGCGGCCGATGCGCCCCCGGGGGGCGCATGCTCACCCAGAGAGCGAGCCATGCCCCGCATCCTGCGCAACTACTTGATCAGCTTTGCCCTCATCGGCTTGGTGCTGCTGGCGATTCACTGGGTGAACCGCTGGGCGGCGCAACGCGCCCAACCGCCGGCCCCCACCACGCAGCCCGCGCCGCGGTAGCGTCCGCTTCATGCCTGGCCAAGGTAGCGGGTACGCGTTCCCATCCGGGTGCCGCGGAGTTGTCTAAGCCCCGCACACGCTCAACGGTTTGACGCGGGTTGGGGCGGCGCGTCGGTCACCGGCGGCGTTCCTCCGGCTGCGGGATTGGGCATGTCGATGCTGCCCACGGACCAACTGGCCGGGCTGGAGCGGATCAGCACCAGCCGCACCCGCACCTCCGCCGAGCGCTGCTTCCCTTTCGCCTGAAAGATGAAGAGCGCCTGGCCCTGGTCCAGACGCAATTCCAGGGTCGGGGAGCCCTCCACCGTGACGGGTGCGCCCAGAAGGGCCGTGAGCGCGGGTTGGGACTGAATGGCGCGCTGGGCCACCTGGTAGGCGGAGGTGCGGCGCAAATTCCAGGAGGTGACGAGCAGCGCCACCAGGATGAAGCCCAGGAACAGGCTGCCCAGCCCGAAGGCGCGCTGCACGATGGACACCTCGGGCTGACGCACCACGACCACGGTGCCGAACCAGCGGTCGCCCCACCGCCGCAACTGCGGATCGCGGAACAGGGAGTACACATCCAGGGGGAGCAACAGCAGGCTGGCGTTGCGCGCCACCAGGCGCCAGGGCGGGGGCCGTTCCGTGGGGGCGTCCCGCCGCCGCACGGAGATGCCCGTCAACCATTTGCCCGGGCTCGAGCCGAGGAGGTCCTTCACCGCGAACGATCCCGCCACGGCGGCCAGCCACCAGAGCGGAAACACCCGGGGGGGCGCGGCCGCCATGCGCAGGTCCCAGCCGCTCCCCAGCAACACCTGCTCGGCCAGCTTCAGGCCGGCGATGATCATCAGGTAGTCGAGCAGGAAGGCGAACAGGCGCAGGTGCTGCGCCGCGAGCAACTGGCGGCCCAGGGGTGGGGAGGCGCGTCCAATCATCGGTCACCGGCCGGCTGTGAAGGAGCGGACACCGCGTACCGGCCAGCTACAGCGCCCGCACATCGTCCAGGATCGGCTGAACAGATTCAGGCGGGTGGAGCGCCTGATAGCGCTCGAGTTGCTCTCCCAATTCCTGGAAATTGCCGCGGGACGCCAGCACCTTGATCAAGCCGAGGCGCGCGAACAGGTTGTCCCCGTTGGCCTCCACGAGGCCGCGGAAGGCGGATTCGGCCGCGGCGCCCTTGTCCAGCAGGTAGAGCGCGAAGGCGTGGCATTCCCTTAAGTCCAGGTATTCCTCCCAGTCCCGCCGCCGTTCCAGCAAATCGAGCACGGCCTGGGCGTCGTCACGGGCGCCGCCGGCCAGCAGCGAGCGGCAGAGGTAAAGGAGGACGCCCATGTTGCGCGGATGCTGCTGGCGCAGGGCGCGCAATTCCTCCAGTCCGCGCTCCACCTCGCCCAGTTGCAGCCGCAGCAGCGCCAGGTTCATGCGGCTGAGAACGAAGCCCGGATCCTGCTCCAGCACCGCGCTGTATTGCGCCTTGGCCGGCTCGTATTCCGCCAAGAGCTCGTTGGCATAGGCGAGATTGTGGCGGGCGAACCGGTTGCCGGAGTCCAGCTTGAGCACCTCGGCAAAGCGCTGCTTGGCGTCGAGGATGTCGTCCCCATGGAGGGCGATGCAGCCGAGGTTATAGAGCAGGACCGCCTGGGCGGCGCCGCGGGTTTGGGGCAGGCGTTCCAGCAACCGCTCCTGCTCGTCCTCGATCGGGTCGTGCCCCTCCTCGCGGCCCGTGCCGTAGAGGCAGCGGTTGAGCCGCGTGAGCGGGTCGTCCTGGGCGAGTGCGCCGGAGAACAACCGTTTCTGGCCTTCCAGCGTATCGCCCTTGGCCATCAATTCCAGTGCGCTGTCGGTTGTCGCCATCGGATCCTCTTGGCAGCGGCCGGGCGCTGGACGGCCCCGGCCGGGCGGACTATTCCACTTGCTTCACCACCGCATTTTCGAACCGCACCACGGCCTCGGAAAACTCCCAGACCGTCACCTTGCCCGCGCCCGACGCTTCCTCACCGGTGCGCAGGGGATCGCCGAGGGCCCAGCGCACCTCCTGTGGCGTATCGCCCGTCCGCACCACGCCCGAGAGCAGCCGCGTCAGCGCCTCCTTGGGCACGGCGCGCGTCGCCATTTCCGCGTAGGATTGCGAGAGGAAGGCCTGGGAGCGGCCCGCGCGATAGATGCCGGCGGCCCCCCGCACCCACATCGTGAGCGGGAGCTGCGCGGCGTAGCGCACCTTTTGCCACTCCACCTGGGGAAATTCCTCGCTGCGTTGCGTCTCGTGCGCCAACTCCAGATCGGTGGCGGGCACGGCGAGCGCTTGGAACGCGCGCAAGCTGGCGTCCAGCGGGCGGGAATACACCCGCACGGACTCCGTGCCGCGGCCCACGATCTCCGGAGCGGAGAGCGGCGTCCAGCCCACGCCTTCCGTGCGCTCCGCGCGCTCCGCCAGCAGCACCTCGTACCAGAGGTGGTCCCCCTCGTCGAAGGCCTGGTTCAGCACGGGCACCGCCACGCGGGACTTGATCAGCAGCCGGTTTCCCTTCCGCGGCCCCTGGGGATAGGCATAGGTATTGATCAGGGTGATGAACGCCCCCATCTCCCCGGCCCGGGCCGCGGGGGGGGCGGCCGCCGCTCCCGCGGCCGCGATTCCGGTCAGCACCGCGCTCCACACCGCAAGGGTTCTCACATCATCCGGTCGGCAGAATCGTTGGCGGACGAGGCTTGACCGCCGCCCCCCTTGCGGCAGATCAACAACTGCGTATCACCATACCGTTTCACCCGGGTGAGTTCAAGACGGCCCGGCAGGCGCGGCTCCAGGCGCGCGGGGGCTTCCACGGCGATCCACGCGCCGCTTGCCGCGCCGGGCCAGTCGGCCAGCGCGGCCAGCAGAGGGTCGCACTCGCCCGCCGCATAGGGCGGGTCCGCCAGAATCAGGTGCGCGGGCAGCCCGGTTGCCTTCCGGCCCAGCCAGGCCAGCACGCGCGCCGTCACCACGGAAGCGGCGCCGGCTTCGATCTCCAGCGCGGCCAGGTTGGCGC
>JBGPEV010000153.1:0-6974 GCA_041482995.1 bacterium
CCAACGACCTGAAGAAGGCGCTGGCTTGACCGGCGCCCGCATTTCGCCGTCCGGACGAAGGCGCCCCCAGCGCCGGACGCTCGCGGGAGGCGCCAGCAACACTGGCCGGACGCTCGCGGGAGACGCCAGCAGATTGAGTCCATCATGAAACTTCTGCAAGTGGTCGTACCCAATCGCTTGGGGCTGCACGCGCGGGCGGCCGCCAAGCTGGTGCAGCTCTCCAACCAGTTCGCCTCGCGCATTACGCTGGAAAAAGAGGGCGAGCGGGCCGACGCCAAGAGCATCATGGAAGTGCTGATGCTCGCCGCCGCCAAGGATTCCACCCTCACCGTCACGGCGGACGGGCGGGACGAAGCCGTCGCGCTGGACGAACTGCTCCGCCTCATCAACGACAAGTTCGGAGAAGAGGATTAGGGGCCTGCAACAGCAGATTTGGTAGTGGCCCTACACCTACACGGGGCTCCGCCCCGAACCCCGCAGGGGCCAGTGGCCCCTGACCCCGTAAGGGTCCCGATCCGCGCGGGGAGCGGGCCCTGGGGACACATCCGGGTGCAGGGAGCTTGCTCCCGGCTAGAGAGCGCGAGAGGCAAAGCCTCTCGCAAATCGAATCGAATTGCTTGTTCCAATCCACTAGGGACGGGCCGTCCAGGCGGGCGGGGTCATCCGCACGGCCGGCCCAACACGCTAGACCGGCTCGCCGGCCCGAACCGCGGCGCCCTTCCCGGCGCCCACCCACGACAGGTCCGGCATGCGCGTGTGCCACTGGGTGGCCTGCTCGTAGGCATGTCCGATGCGCAACACCGTGTCCTCGTTGAACGGCTTGCCGTAGATCATCAGCCCGATGGGCAGGCCCTTGCTTGTGAAGCCGCAGGGCAGCGACAGGCCGCACAGGTTCAGGATGTTGCCGATGGCGGTGTTGCGCAGATATTGCGCATTGCGCGTCATGTACGTCTCCATGGAACTGTCGATTTCCGCCACCGGCAGGGGGGGGATCATGGTCGCGGGTACCAGCAGCGCATCCACGTGGCGCAAGGTCTCCCGGGCCTGCGCGCGGAGCTCCGCCCAGCGGCGCGTCTTGGCGAAATATTCGTGGGCGGGCACGCTCTTGCCGTGGATCATGCGCTGACCCACCACGGGGTCCAGGTCGTTGAAGCGCTCTTCCAGCCACTTCCGGTTCACGGCATAGGCTTCGGCGGAAATCACCAGGCCGCGCGGGTTGAGCTGCATCGCCTCCGCCGCCTCCGGGAAGGGGATGCTGTCCACGTGGGCGCCCAGGCCGGCGAACACCGCGCCCGCCTCGCGCACGGCCTTGGCCACCTCCGGGTCCGCCTCGTCGAAGAACGCCGTCTCCGCGAACGCCACGCGCAGGCCCTTGACGCCGGCCTTGAGCGCGTTCAGGACATTGTGCCGCGCAACGCCCAGGGTGGTGTCGTCCGCCGGGTCCTCGCCCTGCAGGCACTGGTAGACGATGGCGGCGTCTTCCACCGTGCGGGAGAGCGGGCCGACGGAATCCAAGCTGTAGCTGAGGGGGTAGACCCCCGCGCGGCTGATGCGGCCCACGGTGGTCTTCAGCCCCACGGTGCCGCACAGCGAGGCGGGGATGCGCACGGAGCCGCCCGTGTCCGTCCCCAGCGCCAGGGGTGCCATGCCGCTCGCGACGGCCACGGCGGAGCCGCTGCTGGATCCACCCGGCGCATGGGCCTTCGCGGCCCAGGGATTGTGGGGCGTGCCGTGGTGATGGTTGATGCCCACGCCGCCGTAGGCGAACTCCACCGTGTTGGTCTTGCCCAGCAGGATCATGCCCGCCTGGGCCAGCTTGCGGGTGACGGTGGAATCGTCCGCCGCCACGTTGTCCTCCAGCACCTTGGAGCCGGCGGTCGTCGGGTAGCCCTTCACGTTGAACAAGTCCTTGGCGGCAAAGGGCAGGCCGTGCAGCGGGCCCAGGTCCACCCCCGCCCCCATCGCCGTTTCCGCCGCCTCGGCCTCCGCCATGGCCCGCTCCGGCAACACCCTGCGGAAGGCCCCCAGGCGCCGGTCCAACTTGCCGATGCGCTCCAGGAAGTGCCGGGTGATCTCCACCGGCGTCAGTTCCCGCGAGCGCAGCCGCCGCGCCAATTCGCTCAAGGGCAGGTAGTGCAGGGGGGTCTCCGCCATACGGGCTCCTTTGGGCGCGGGTCAATGAACGCGGTTTGCCAGGATTGCAGTTGCCCATTCATACGTCGAATCGGGAGGTCCGCGCAAAGGCAATGGTGGAAAAACAGCAACTGCAACTGCGTTTCGCGCAAAGGCGCAAAGAACAACAGCAACCACGGGTCTCACGCAAAGGCGCAAAGCCGCAAAGAAACACTTCAAGACCTTCCCTCGCGCACGGAGGCTGTGGTTGGAAATCTGAACGAATCTACACCGTTGGTTGGCCGTTATCTTTTTTGCGCCTTTGCGTGCGAATTGCTTTTGCCGTTCTTCGCGCCCTTAGCGCCTTTGCGCGATGTACTAGAAATTCCGCTGAATCGTTGCTCCCGCTCCGCCCGGCAACAGCAAGATGCCGAAACGGGTGCGTTGGTCGTCGAGATACGCGGCCTGGGCACGGTCGTTGAACTTGTGGGCGCCGCTGGCCGCCGCATAGATGGAGCCGCCGTAGAACGCCAGGGCGAAAACGCCCAGCACGCTCCCCAGCGCCGGCTGATCGTGCTGGAACGACGAGACCGTGGCGGAAATCAGCAGCGCGTTGACGAAGAATGCCAGTCCGCCCTCCGCGTAGCGGCCCACGTACACGCTGCCCAGGCCCGGGATCACGGCGGAGAGCGATCCCGCGAGCAGCGGCGAGCGGGAGGGCACGTCGTGCGGCGCTTCCAGCGCGGCCAAGAACGGCGCGACGCGGGCGCCTTCCGGGGAAGCGGGAGCGACCCCGCGGAAATCCCGCAGCCCGGCGCCGATGGCGTCCAGCCGCAAGGAATAGGGCCGGTCCGCGTTCCGCTCCAGCCAGGCCAGTCCGCGCCGGTAGAGCAGGCCGTCGCGCTCCTCCGGTTCGGACCGGGCCAACAGCGCATCGAAGTGCCGCCAGGCCTGGGCCGGCTCTCCTCCCAGCAGGTAGGCTTCGCCGATCCGCACGCGCGCGGCAGGGGCGTGGGCGCTCTGGGGGAAGTAATACAGCAGGCGCTGGTACTCGCTCACCGCGCGGTAGTACTCCCCTTGCCGATAGAGGGATCCCGCGAAGTCCCACACCTGAGCCGCGTCCAGCACCAGACGGCCTTCCGGCGCGGGGCCAGAGGCGGCGCCCTGGGCTTCGGCGCCCCAGGCGGGTGCGCCCATCCCGGCCAGCAAGACCAGCAGCAGCACCGCCCGCGCGACCCCGAGCCGACGGACCCGACGGGCCCGGCCAAAGCGTAATCGCGGTGGAAACAGCCGGAGCATGGGCGCGGGTGCCACGCGGAAATGAAGTGACGGAGCGGAGACAGGGTGCAGACCCGCTACCTATCCCACGGCGCGGCGGCCTCCCGCAAGGATGGGCGGGCGCCGCGGCGCTCCGGCATCAGAGGGTCGGAGTCTTGTAGATCACTTCGCCCCCCACGGTGATCTCCACGTCCACCAGATACTTGCGCAGAGCCGGGAGGTCGGGCTCCATGCCGTGTCCCGGTGCCTCCGGCACGAAGATGTGGCCGCCGCCCTCCACCAACAGGTGATTGCGGGTCAGGTCCCACGCCAGCGGTTTGAGCTCCTGCGGATATTCGCACAACACGTCCTCCGCCAGCCCGGCGTAGGGCTGCAGCGCCGCGCTGAGCTGCAGATGCGACGTGAACGTGTGATTGACGTAGGAGACGCCGCGGCGCCGGGCATGATCCGCCACCAGCTTGGCCGCCGTGATGCCGCCGATCCGCCCCGCGTCGATCTGGATATAGCCCAGGCCCGCGCAATCGATCATCTGGCGGGCCATCTGGACGTCGTGGCAGCCTTCCCCGCCGGCCAGCTTGAGGGTGCGGCATTCGGCCGCCAGGGCGCTATATGCGGCGAGCGCGCTGGAGACGAACGGTTCTTCCAGCCAACGCGCCTCGGCCTCCCACAGCGCGGGGAGCCGTTCCAGCGCGGCCTGCACGTCGTCTCCCCACACCGTACCCGCATCCACCAGCAAGACACCGTCGCTGCCCAGCCCCTCCCGGGCGGCCAGCAACTGGTCGGCGTCGGCCTTGGCGCTGGTCTTGCCGAAGGGCCCCCAGCCGAATTTCACCGCGCGAAAGCCCATCTGGGTCGTGCGCCGGGCCTTCTCCAGGGTCTCGTGGGGGGTGTCGCCGAACCGCAGCGAGGCATAGGGAATCTTCGGGTAGGCCTTGGGATGGCCCAGCAGCCGGTGGATCGGTTCCTCCATGCGCTTGCCCATCAGGTCCCACAGCGCGACGTCGATGCCGGAAAGGGCGGGGTCGGCCTGCGGCAGGTCCAGGCTGTTCGTGCGCACTTCGGCGCCAATCCGGGGGATGTCCCGGGGCGTTTCCAGGCGCTGGCCCAGCACCGAATCCCGCACGGGTTTGCAGGCGGAATGGGACATGGGGCAGACGAGGCTGGCGATGGTTACGAGCGGCGCAGCCCCGCATTCGCCCCAGCCCACATAGTCCCCCGCCTGCACGCGCACCAGCAGCGCATCCTGGCTGCGGTCCGCGATGTCCTGCACCCGCGGCATGGAGAGGTAGTAGAAGTCGACCGCCTCGATTTTCATCGGCAGCCACGGCGAGGGGGTGTGCGCTAGGGAGAGGTGAGGAACTCGAACAGCAGCGTATTGAAGCCCTCGCTCTGCTCGAAGTGGGGCACGTGCCCGCACGCGTCAAACACGTGGGTGCGCACATCGGGGATGGCGCGGGCGGCCTCCAGGTGGCGCACCGGAATCACCCGGTCCTCCCGGCCCCACACCACCAGGGTGCGCGCCCGGACGCCGGGCAGACGGGGGCGGAAATCCACCAGCGTGTCGTCACCCCGGAACAATTGCGAGCCCACGTCACGCAGCACCTGGATGGCCCCCGGCTCCTGCCGCACGCTGTCGATGCGCTGCACCATTTCCGGCAGCGGATAGACGGGATTGTGGAAACACGTCGCATAGGCGGCGCGCACTTCGTCCGCGGTGCGCGCTTCGGTGACGGCGCGCAGGCACGCGCCGTTCACTTCCGGCCCCAGCCCGACGGGGTCCACCAGGGTCAGCCGGTGCAGGCGCTCTGGATGGCTGAGGGCGAACTGCAGCGCGATCGCGCCCCCCATGGAACTGCCGACCAGATGGGCGCCGGCGTGGCCGTTCAGGTCCAGCAGGCGCACGAGCCATTCGGTGAGGAAGGGCAGGAAGCCCGGCCGCGACACCTTGGACGACCGCCCGAAGCCGGGCAGGTCCATTGCGTACACCCGGAAGCGCTGGGAGAGCGGCTTGGTGTTGAAGTACCAGCCATCCGCGCTGGCGCCGAAGCCGTGGACGAGCAACACCGGCTCGCCCTGGCCCAGGGCCAGCACGTGCATGCGGATGCCATCGTGTTCAATCGTGAAGGAGTGTGCGCCAGACATGGGGTTCGGCTGCGGGTGGTGTGCGGTCGCTGCCACGGCGGCGGGCGTCTTGCCTGCACCAGCACCCTATCCCGCTGGGCCAACCGTGACAACCTCCAGCGGCGGGCCGCCCGGCTGAGCGACCGGGTGGTCGCCGGCCCATCGCTCACTCTCGGCCTGGCGGCGCAAGCCCGGCTTGCGGCGCTCGGCACCGGCCCCGGGGAAATCCCGCAGGGGTTTGTCGCCAACCGGGTGCTCTGGCCCGAACCGGCGATCTCCCATATCCGCTCTTGAATCTAAGCACCGCGCAAGGCAGCCTTACGCCTGAGCGAACGGTTGGGGAAATCCGAAACGGACCCTCCCCGGGTTCTCGGACCGACCGAGAGCTGACGCGCCGCAGACGGATCACAGAGTGGGCACATGTCCGATACGCAGGTGACGGTGGGAATCCTGGGGGGGGGCCAATTGGCCCGCATGTCGGCCTGTGCCGCCTATCGGCTCGGGCTGCGGGTGGCGGTCGCCGAACGCACGGCCGGGTCGCCCGCGGGCCAGATCACGCCCCTGGAGTTCGCCGGGGAATGGGAGGACACGGCCTTCATGGAGCGCTTCGCGGCGGCCAGCGATGTGGTCACGCTGGAGAACGAGTTCATCGACGCCGCGATCCTCGGCCGCCTGGAAGCCCTGGGCAAGCCGGTGTATCCGGGCGCGGCCACGCTGGCCCTGATCCAGGACAAGCTGGTGCAGAAGCAGACCCTCGCGGCACGCGGTCTGCCCGTGGCGCCGTTTCGGGAAGTGGACGGCGCCGCCGATGCGCAGCGCTGCGGCGCCGAATGGGGCTACCCCTTCGTGCTCAAGGCGCGGCGCAACGCCTACGACGGGTATGGCAACCGGACGGTCGCCGCGGCGGCGCACCTGGAACGGGCCATCGGGGAATTGGGGCATCCGCAGCGCACGCTCTACGCGGAAGCCTTCGTGCCGTTTCGCATGGAACTGGCGACCCAGGTCGCCCGGGGCCGCGACGGCGCCGTGCGGGTCTATCCGGTGGTGGAGACGCGCCAGGAACGGCACATCTGCAAATGGGTGCTGGCGCCCGCACCCGTGCCCGAGGCGGTGCGGCAACGGGCGCGGCAACTGGCGGTCGCGGCCGTCGAGGCGGTGGCGGGCGTGGGCATCTTCGGGGTGGAGTTCTTCCTCACCCGCGGCAATGACGTGCTGATCAACGAGCTGGCGCCCCGCCCCCACAACACGGGCCACTACACCATTGAAGCGTGCTGCACGTCCCAGTTCGAGAACCACTTGCGGGCCGTGCTGGGCTGGCCGTTGGGCAGTCCCGATCTGATCGTCCCGGCGGCGGCCATGGTGAACCTGTTGGGCAAGCGCGACGGGCCCTTGCACCTGGGCGATTTGCCGGCGGCATTGCGCCAGGATGCCGCGAAGGTGCACATCTATGGCAAGGCCGAATC
>JBGPEV010000154.1:0-6961 GCA_041482995.1 bacterium
CTCCGATTCAGAATCCAACGCGGACGTGGCCTCGTCGAGGATCAGGATCGGCGCATTCTTGATCAGCGCCCGGGCGATGGACAGCCGTTGGCGCTGGCCGCCGGAAAGCTGCATGCCCCGTTCACCGATCACTGTGTCGTACCCTTCCGGCAGCGCCGAGATGAAGTCGTGCGCGTTCGCCGCCTTCGCCGCGTCCACGATCTGCTCCCGGGGGCAATCGATGTTGCCGTAGGCAATATTGGCCGCCACCGTGTCGTTGAAGAGGAAGATATCCTGGGTGACGATGGCGATCTGGCGGCGCAGGGAGGAGAGGGTGCTGTTCTGGATATCCTGCCCGTCGATCAGGATTTCGCCTTCCTTGAGCTCGAAGAAGCGGGGGATCAGGTTCACCAGCGTGGTCTTGCCCGCGCCGCTCGTACCCACCAGCGCCACCACCTGGCCCGCCTTCACCTCGATCTGGATGTCCTGCAGGATGGGCTCCGCGTTGCCCTCGTAGCAGAAGCGCTCCACCCGGATGCTCAGGCCATGGCGAATCGGGTTCAGGTGCTTGGCGCCGGGCCGGTCCACGATTTCCGGCTGCACATCCATCAGGGAGAAAATCCGGGCCGACGCCGCCAGTCCCTCCTGGAGCCGCAGGGAAAACCCGTTGAGCTTCTTGATGGGCTCGTTGAGGGTGAAGAAGAGAAACAGGAACGAGGCAAAATCCCCGGTGCTGATGTACTCGTGAATGATCAGATACCCGCCGAACATGAAGATCCCGCCGCCGGCGATCGCCCCGATGGTTTCCAGCACCGGCGTGGAATAGGAGGAGATGCGCAGCGTCTTCAAATTCTTGCGGTGCAAGTCCTGATTGGCGCGCTCGAACCGGTCCTGCTCGTACTTCTCCATGCTGAAGGCCTTCACGACGCGGATGCCGTTGATGGTCTCCATCAGCAGGGAGGTCATCTCCCCAAACGTCGCCATGCGCTGCACCGTCAGGGTCTTGCTGCGGCGGGCAAAGCGCGCGATCAGGGCCAGGGCCACCGGCATGACGATCAACGACGCGAAGAACAGCGCCCAACTCCGGTAGAGCAGCATCCCCAGCAGCAGGAAGATCAGCGGGATATCCCGCAGGGGCCCCGTGATGCCGATGCGCAGGGCGTTCTGGAGGTTGATCAGATCGGAGGTGAAGCGCGTCACCAACTCGCCCGAGGGATTGCTGGTGAAGAAGGAGAAGGAGAGCTTTTGCAGGTGGGCGAACAGTTCCCCCCGCATCCGGGTGATCAGGTCTTCCGCGACCTTGCCCATCAGGTAGTTCTGGCAGAAGAAGAAGAACCCGCGCAGCGCGAAGATCGTGACGATGCCGATGCTGACGAATCCGAACCGGGAAAGGGTCGGCGTCTCCCCCTTCTCGAGCGTGTCGACGACGTCCTTGATGTACCAGGCGGGCGCGGCGGTAAACAGGCTGTAGCCGGCCATGCAGAGGACGCTGAGCAGCAGGGTGCCGCGTTCCCGGCCCAGGAATTTGGCGATGCGGACGGCGACCGCCAGCGCATCCTGGCCGCCCAGCAGTCCGCCTCCCAGCCAGCTCCCCGCCCGGAACAGCAATTTCACTGGATCGCTTCCTTATCTGGGAGGCGGGTGCGGGGCGGATGGGGCCGTGCCGTCTCCCTGGCGTTCGGTCCCCGCGGATTCGGGGCGGCGCGCCGGAGGAACATCGCCCCGGCGCGCCGCGGTCGCCGGGCGGCAGCCGCCCGGCCTGGGTTCCTTCCCGGCCCCCTTGCGCCGGCTAGCGGCTACGGAAATACAACTTAACCACAGATTACGCGGATTTCGCAGATTGATTTTCGATCAAAATGGCTGAGCGCCGATTTCTTTGCACCTTGCGGGAACAGGCCGATTTGGAATTTCAACTTCCGCTGGGCCCTGCCTGGAGAACCAATCCGCTTGTAATCTCATCCAGTAAAATCCGCGGCGCGCACTCCGTGCAGACGGACACGCAGGTCTGAAAAAAATCTGCGTCATCTGCGGTTTCGTCGTTGTTGACCCTTCAACTTGGGGTTTTTCCGTAGCCGGCTAGCGGCTGGGCCAGGTCACTTCCAAACCGTGTACTGTACCGTTTTCCCGCAAGTAGCGCACGGAAGCGCCTTGCAGTTCCGCGATCTTTTCCACGTACAGCAGGTCCACGATCGAGTGGGCGCGCACGCCGCTGCGGAACGCCAGGGCCGCTACTTCCTCGCCTTCCACCCCTTGCCAGGGCCGGGGCGTTGCAATCTGCAGCCGGAACACGCCGGCCGACTTCACACCCGAGAGATCGACCCGGGTCAGCACGGGCGGCCCAAACAGCGTGCTCACCAATTCCGCCAGCGTGACGACGACGGCGCAGGCGGCCCCGGCGGCCACCCGCAAGGTTCCTCCCGCTCCCGCCCCTGCGATGCGAGGCGCCTCGAAACCGCGTTCCCGCAACGCGGATTCCACCTGGCCGCAGAACGCATCCGCTGGAATGTCCATCTTCTCAGCGCTGAGGGAGTCTGTCAAAAGCCGGTGATTGTCCTGGATGCGCCGGAACGTGCCGAGGAGCAGCGCGGCGGTATCGCGACAGTGTTCCAGTTCCCGGCGCAGGGCCGGGTCCGCCACCTGATCGATCGCGCGCCCCAGCCGCAGCGTCAGGTCCTCCGCCGGGATCCGCAGGTGGGAAGCCAGATAGGGTGTGAACCCGGCGGCCCATTCCTCCAGCAGCGCGTCCCGTTGCCCGGACTCGGGCGGTGCGGCGGGCGGTGGGGTCCCGCTCCCGCCGGAGCGGTAGTCCGCCAACTGCCGCTGCAAGGTCTCCAGTTGCCGCTTCAGGCTGTCGATGATCTCGTCGGACTCGTCCCGCATGACCACGCCGGTGCCGGACACCGTATCCTGCTTGTCCGTCTGCGCGGGTGGATGGGGCTTCTTGGCCATGGGATCCAGGAGGGCGTCGCTGCGCGTTGGGCCGGAGATCGGGCGGGTCGTGCCGGATCGGCTATTTGTCAGGGCAACCGCATGCTCGAAAAACCGCCAACACTTGCCGGGTGGGACGGGCCTTCGTGCCCGTCCGCGCGCGGAGTTGCCGGCGTCTCCCGCAAGCGTCCGGCGCTGCGGGCACCCGTTCGGCAGGCTCAGGGCAGGCTCCTGCCCGCCGCCACCCACTGCTTCCGAAGTCTTCTCGAGAATGCGGTTGCCCTGGGCTATTTGTTGAGCTCGAAGACGATGTGGGGCAGCTCGGGCAGGATGAGCTTTTCCATGCCCAACCGGACTGCGCCACTCGATCCGGGCAACGAGAACACCGGCTTGCCCTGGGCGATGCCCGCCGCCGCCCGGCTCAGCAGCGCGGCGGAACCGATGTCCGCATAGCTGAGCTGACGGAACAGCTCGCCGAAGCCGGGCAAGTGCTTCTCGAGCAGGCCGTGAATCGCATCGAACGTGACGTCGCGCCGCGAGATGCCCGTGCCGCCGTTGACGATGACGGCCTGCACCGCGGCATCGGCCAGCAGCGTGGCCAGCAGCGGCCCGATCAGGGTTGGCTCATCCTTGACGATGTGATAGGCGGTAACGGGGTGACCCGCCGCCTTCAACAACTCCAGGATCAATTGTCCGCTCTTGTCCGTTTCCTTGGTGCGAGTGTCACTCACGGTGATGACGCCGCAGGAGACGTGCACCTGGGCGTGCGCCTTATGTTCCAGATGCCCGCGTTCCACATGCCCGCGTTCCAGATCCCCGTGTGCCCGATGTCCCGGCGTCGCCATCGCTCCGGTTCCCGATGAAGATCGTTTCCGCCGAATTCGTCGTCAGCGCTGCCGCTCCGGCGCAGTTCCCCCATCCGGTCTTACCGGAAGTCGCCTTCGCGGGCAAATCCAACGTCGGCAAGTCGAGCCTGATCAACTCGTTGTTGCACCGGAAAAAACTGGTGAAGACGAGCGCGCGCCCGGGCAAGACCCAACTGATCAATTTCTTCCTCGTCAACGAGCGGTTTCACGCCGTGGACCTGCCCGGCTACGGATTCGCCAAGGCGCCCAAGGCGGTGCAGGCCGGTTGGGCGAAACTGGTGGAAGCCTATCTCGCCGGGCGCCAGGGCCTGCGGGGGCTGGTGCTGATCGTCGATATCCGGCACGACCCGGGCGCGCTGGACCTGCAGATGAAAGCCTGGTTGGACGGGCTGGGCCGAAGTTACCTGGTGGTGGCCAACAAGGCCGACCAAGTGAGTTCCAACCAACTGCACGCCCGCCTGCGCCGCATCGGACAGGTCTTGTCCCTCGCCGAACCGCCGCTGGCCTATTCCGCCAAGACCGATCTGGGCCGGGACGCCCTGTGGAGCCGGCTGCAGCGCTGGCTGGGGAGCGCCGAGTGAGCGGCGCGCGCGACTCCACGATTGCCGCGCCGGCCGCGCCGCGGGCGGGGGGCATGTCGCCCGCCTTGCTGCTGCTCGTCTGCCTTCTCACCGCGCTGTGGGGACTCAACGCGATCCTGATCAAGGTGCTGACCCAAGGCATGGCGCCGATCATGGCGGCCGGCCTGCGCGGCGCCGTGGCGCTGGTCTGCCTGACGGTCTACGGCCTGGTGCGCGGCGAATCCCTGGCCTACCGCGGCTGGCCCGCGGTTCACGGCGCCCTGAACGGCCTGATCTTCGCCGTCGAGTTTGTCCTGATCTACACGGGTGCGCGGCTCACCACGGGCAGCCACACGTCCATTTTCATCAACATGGCGCCCTTCTTCGTGGCGGTGGGCGCGCACTACCTGCTGCCGAACGACCAGTTGCACCGGGGCAAGGCCGCCGGTCTGCTGCTGGCGTTCCTGGGGGTGGTGACGCTCTTCTCCAACGACGTGCTCGTGCAGCATGCGGGGTACTGGCGGGGCGACCTGCTCGTGCTCATGGGCGCCGTCTTGTGGGCGGTGACGACCGTGTACATCAAGCGGACCATGGCCCACACCCTGTCGGCGTTCCGCATGCTCTATATCCAGATCCTCGTTTCCACGCCGCTGCTGATCGCCGCCTCCCTGCTCGTGGAACGGGACTGGTTCTTCGCGGTCACGCCGCTCACCGTGGCCGCGCTGCTGTTCCAGGCGCTGGTGGTGGTGTTCTTCACCTACATGATGTGGATGGTGCTGTTGCAGCGCTTCTCGGCGTCGTCCCTGCAATCGTTCACTTTCCTCACCCCCGTGTGGGGCGTGTTCTTCGGGATCACGCTGCTGGGGGACCCGGTGCAGGCGCTGATGCTGGCCGGCATCGCAGGGGTGGGGGCCGGCCTCTATCTGGTCAACCGGCCCCGGCGGATGCCGCGCTGACCCCGATCCCGACCCATCTTGACGTGGCGTGGGTACCGCCTCACCGGCTGACATGACCCCGACCCAACCCTCTCCCGCGAGTGTGAACACGGCCCTGGTGGCGTGGATGCTGTTGCTCACGCTCATTTGGGGCCTGGCTGCGCTGTCGGCCAAGGTGATCACGTCCGGCATCGCGCCGGCCATGGCCGCCGGCGTGCGCGGCGTGCTGGCGCTGGCCGTGCTGTCCGCCTACGCGCTGGCGCGGCGGCAGTCCCTGCGCGCCCCGGCGCGGCCCCTGCGGCTGGCGGCGGTCACGGGTCTGATGCTGGCGCTGGATTTCCTCTTCTACTTCACCGGCGCGCGGCTCACCACCAGCGGCCAGCTCGCGGTATTCGTCAACACCGCGCCCCTGTTCGTGGCCGTGGGCGCCCACCTGTTGCTGCCCAACGACCGGCTGCACGCGCTCAAGGCCGCCGGGCTGATCGTCTCCTTCGCCGGCGTCGCCGTGTTGTTCTCGGCGGACCTGCTTTCCCCCGGTGCCGGTCACTGGCAGGGCAATCTGCTCGTGCTCTGCTCCTCGCTCTCCTGGGGCGGCTCCACGCTCGTCATCAAGCGTTTCCTCTCCGGCCGGCTCACGGCGTTCCAGTTGCTCTACGTGCGGCTGCTGGTCTCCACGCCGGTGATCCTGCTCTTCTCCCTGGCCGTCGAGCGCCGGCCGTTCATGGCCGTCACTCCGCTGATCGTGGCCCTGCTGGTCTTCCAGGCGGTGGTGGTGGTGGTCTTCAGTTACATGATGTGGTTGTGGTTGCTCCAGCGCCACCCGGCCAGCGCCCTGCAGTCCTTCGCGGTGATTTCCCCCGTGTGGGCGGTGCTCCTGGGCGTCGCGCTGCTGGGCGAACGGGTCACCCCGGCGATGGCGCTGGGCATGGCCTTGGTCGGCGCCGGCCTGCTGCTGGTGAGCCGCCCGCCGCTGGGCCGCCCCGCATTCCCCAAGGAGGGCCCGTGATGGACGAGCGCGTCCTGGGCCGCACCGGCCTGCGGGCCGGCGAAATCGCCTGCGGCACCTACCGCTCCTTCGACCAGGCCGGAGCCGCGGGCCAGGCACGAGTGGCGGCCCTGATGCAGGCCAATCTGGACGTTGGCGCCAACCTGTTCGATTCCGCGCCCATGTACGGGCTGAGCGAGGCCAACATCGGCCATGCCCTGCGCGCCGCCCGGCTCGCCGCCCAGGGACGGGAGGTGCTGATCGCCACCAAGGTGCTGCAACACGATCTGGCCGGGGCCAAGCGCCAGATCGCGGATTCCTTCGGCGCGATCGGCGGGCGCATCGACGTGTTGCAGATCCACAACATGGCGGGCTGGCAGGCGATCCTGCCCTACCTGGCGGAACTCAAGGCGGCGGGCCGCATCCGCGCCGCAGGGGTCACTCACTACGATCCCGGCGCCTTCGGGGCGATCGAGCAAGCCATGCGCACGGGATGGGCCGATGTGATCCAGGTTCCCTACAACGTGCAGGAGCGCACCGCCGAGCAACGCTTGCTCCCCCTGGCGCGGGAGCTGAACCTGGGCGTCCTCGTCATGACCCCCATCCAGCCTATTTTCCGGCGCAGCGCTCTGCTGGGGGCCTTGCGCGACGTGGACCTGGCGCCCTATCGGCCCTACGGCGTCACGGATGCGGGCAGCCTGTGCCTCA
>JBGPEV010000155.1:0-6903 GCA_041482995.1 bacterium
CACGGGCTGGCGCTCGGCCACGCCGGGGGCATTCGACTCGACCAACCGGCGCTCGGTGGTGACGATGGGCCCGCCGCCGTCCAGCGGATTGCCCAGCGGGTCGATCACCCGGCCCAGCAGGGCGTCGCCCACCGGCAGGCTCAACTGCCGGCCGGTCAGGCGCACCGCGTAGCCCGCGGTGAGCGTCGGGCGCTGATGCAACAGAATCGCGCCCACCAGGCGCTCCGCCAGGTGATACGTGAGGCCCAGGCTCCCGTCGTCGAACTCCAGCATCTCCTCCATGGAGGCCGACGGCAGGTTCTCGATCCAGGCGATGCCGTCGCCGATGGAGGCCAGGCGCCCCCGTTCCCGCATGCGCAGGCCAAAGCGGTAATCGCCCACCTGCGTCCGCAGCCGCATCAGCGGCGAATCAGCGGGCCGCGCCGCCGGGTCGGCCGGCATGGGTCGCCTCCAGGAAGAACTTCAGTTCCTCGCGCAGGTTCGCGCTGAGAAGCCAGGGCCCCGCGGTGATGCGCAGGCCGGCCAGCAAGTCCGGGACGGTCGTGAACGCGCACGCGATCTTCCGTTCCACCAGGCCTTCCAGCGCCCCGGTGAGCGCCTGTTGCTGCGGGGCGGTGAGTTCGAACGCACTGTCCACGGCGGCCGCGCCGCGGCTTTCCTCCAGGGCTTGGCGCAGGGCCTCCCGCTGGGGGTCGGGCAGGGTGCGCAAGTCCTCCAGGCTCAGCGTCACCAGCCGCGCTTCCAATTCCGGGCCGGCCAGACGCTGCAGCAGCAGGGTCACGAAGCGCTGGGCCAGCGCGGCGGCCTCCTGATCCGCCGCGCGCACGCGGGAATCCTCGCGCTGGCGCTCCAGCGCGCGGCCGCGTTCGCGGGCCTGATCCAGGTCGTGTTCCAGGGCGCGCAACTGGCGGTCCCGCTCGGCCTCCAATTCCTGGTGCAGGCGTTCCCGGGCCTGCCGGTGCTCCTGTTCCCACTGGTCGATCTGGGTTTGATAGCGTTGCTCGAGCTGTGCCGCCTGGTCCTGGGCCGCCTTGGCCTCGCGCAAGCTCTGCTCGATGGCGGCGCGCCGCCGGTCGATCGCGCGCAGCACCGGGCGGTAGAAGAACCGGTGCAGCAGCCACACCAGCACCAGGAAGTTGATGATCTCGAACAGGAACGTCTTCCAATCGATCGCCACGGGGATCCTCCCGCCATCCCTCGCGCCCGCGGGTTTGCTGCGCCTAGCGCCCGGGGCCGGGGAGCGTTGCTCATTTGATCAGGTATTCCAGCAGGGGATTGCGGAACAGGATGATCAGCACGACCACCAGGCAGTAGATGGCCAGGGACTCGATCATCGCCAGACCGATGAACAGCGCGCGCGTGATCGGCAGCTCCGCCTCCGGTTGGCGGGCCAGCGAATCCAGCGCCTGGGTGATGGCGCGTCCCATCGCCAGCGCCGGAACCATCGTGCCCAACACCATCGCCACGGCGGCGGTCACCGTGGAGGCCAGGACAAACCAGTGCATGGGTTGCATGGAAAATCACTCCGATCGGGCCGGGCCTTCGGGTTGCCCGCGCTCTTGTTGCACCTGCAGTCCGCTGGCGATGTACATCAGGGCCAGGATTCCGAAGATATAGGCCTGCACGAGCGCCTCGACGATGTGCAGCATCAGGATCGGCAACGGCACGAGGAAACCGGCGGCCAGCACGATGATCAACGCCGCGATCTCCAGGCTCATGATGTTGCCGAACAGCCGCACGGCCAGCGCCACGGTGCGGGTCAGCTCGCCCAGCAGGTGGAAGGGCAGCAAGACCGGGTTCGGGCGCAGGTAGTGGCGCAGATAGGCCTTGAGCCCCGCGTCGCGGATGCCGAACCAGTGCACCGAGAGGTAAACGAGCACCGCCAGGGCGGCGGTGACCGACAGGTCCGCCGTCGGCGAGTGCAGGCCCGGAATCAATCCCGCCAGGTTGGCCACCACCAGGAACATCCAGAGGCTGCCGACGAAGGGCAGCACCGTGCGCGCCTGGTCGGGCAGCACCGCCGCGATGGCGTTCTCCATCGCAATCACGATGCCCTCGACGGCCGTCTGCAGCAGCCCCGGGGTATCGGCGAGGCGCCGGGTGATCCCAGCGGCGGCCAATGTCAGCGCCGCGACGATGCCCCAGGTCGTCAGCACGGTGGCGGGCAGCAGCAGGGGGCCGATCTGCCAGCCGTGGGAGCCCATCTCCAGCATGGTCACCTCCGCATGTACAGATAGACGTTGACGGACCCCACCACGATCCCCAGCACCATCATGCCGATCGTCCAGCCGACCGAATAGCCCGCGAACATCTGGTCGATCCAGCGGCCGATATAAACGCCGGCGACGATCGGAATAGCGATCAGCATCCCGAGCATGCCCAGGTCGCCGAACTGGGCCAGGATCGTGCGGCGGCGGCGGTCCCGCCGGTCGATGCGGGCGACCCGCCGCTCCAGTTCCTTCTTGAGCCGGTTGGAGTCAGATTCCGCCATGGGGCAACCTCAAGAGTCGGCGCAGCATTTCCTCCTCCAGGCGCTTCAGGCTGGCGTGGAATTCGTTCAGCAGCACCTGCTCGCGGCGCAACTCCGCTTCGAGCGCCCGCACCAGCCGGTCGCGCTGGGTGTCGCGGATGTAGTGCGTGGTGCACACGTGCAACCGGTTGCCGGCCATGTAGAGCAGTCCGCCGGGCAGCCCCACGTATTCCCAGGGGGCATCTTCGCGTCGGAAGCGGGCCAGGCCGAATTCCAGCACGGTCATGAGCGGCTCGTGCAGCGCCTGGATGCCGAACTGGCCCGAGCGGTCCTCGCCCACGAAGCTGCATACGCCGCCGATCTCCTCGCTGCGGGCGGCCCCCAGCAGGCGCAGGGTGAAGGTGTTCATGCCGCCCCCTTGGCCTGCGGGCCCATCGTGCCCCGCAGGTAGCAATCGTCCTCGCTGCGGGTATCGTAGTGGCCGGAAAGAAACGCCTCGCAGTCGGTCAGCGTATCCTCCAGCCCCACGGCCACGCCGGGAATGCCCGTGTGCGCGGTCATCACGTTGAACGGTTGCGTCAGGTAGCGCTGCAGCCGCCGTGCCCGGTGGACGATGTGCCGGTCCTGCTCGGAGAGTTCCTCCACGCCGAGCATGGTGATGATGTCCTCCAGTTCCGCGTAGCGGGCCAGGTGGGCGCGCACCGCGCTGGCGGTGTCGTAGTGCCTCGACCCGAGGAACAGCCGGTCCATCATGCGGCTGGTCGAGCGCAGGGGGTCGACGGCCGGGTAAATCCCCTTGGCGGCCTGCTCGCGGGAGAGAATGACCTGGGTGTCCAGGTGCCCCATGATCCCGTTGACGGCGGGGTCCGTCATGTCGTCGGCCGGGACGTAGATCGCTTCCACCGCCGTGATGGAGCCGTTGCGGGTGGAGACGATGCGCTCCTGCAGCTCCGCCACCTCGGTGAGCAAGGTGGGCTGATAACCCACGGTGGCGGGCATGCGGCCCAGCAGGCCGGAGATTTCGCTGCCGGCCTGGACGAATCGGAACACGTTGTCCATCAGCAGCAGCACTTCGGCGCCCAGGGTGTCGCGCAGGTATTCCGCGTAGGTGAGGGCGGCGAGGCCCCCGCGGAAGCGCAGCCCGGGGGATTCGTTCATCTGGGCGAACACCATCAACGTGTCCGGCATCACGCCGGCCGCCTGCATCTCGTGCCAGAGCTCATGGCCCTCCCGGATGCGCTCGCCGATGCCGGCGAACACGGAGACGCCCCGGTGCAGCGCCACGATGGCGTGCATGAACTCCATGATCAGCACCGTCTTGCCCACCCCCGCGCCGCCGAACAACCCGGTCTTGCCGCCGCGCACGAACGGGCAGAGCAGGTCGATCACCTTGATGCCCGTCTCCAGGATGCCCTGCGCGCCCACGCTCTCGTGCAGCGGCACGGGGGGCGCCAGGATATTGCGGAATTCCGTGGTGGCGGGCGGTGCCCCACCGTCCAGAGGCTCGCCAAAGACGTTGAGCAGCCGGCCCAGGCAACTCCGCCCCACCGGCACGTGGAGCGGCGCGCCCGTGTCGTGGACGGCCTGGCCCCGGCGCAATCCGGCGGTGGAATGCAGCGCGATCGCCCGCACCCGCACCTCGTTCAGATGCTGGAATACTTCCAGCGGGTAGCGCTCGCCTTCCACGGACGCGTAGAGCGCCTGATGGAGCGGCGGCAGGCGGGCGCACGCGATATCCACCACCGGCCCCTGCACGGTGACGATCGTCCCGATGATCGACCGGTCAGCGGCGCGGGCGGAATCCGGGATGGGTCCGTTGGACATGAGACCATGCTCTCAAATGCGTGCAGTCCCGGCGGCGATCGGCCCAACGGCGGAGCCGGGTGACCGGAATGCCGTGGCTCCGGGGCGGAGCGGGGCTCCCACGCCTGAAATCTTACCGCCCCCAGTGGCTTGGCCCCTATGGCAAAGGTCATGTTCGCCTGGCAGCGAAACTGGCCCAGGCGTGGGGCGGTGCTGGGAGGAGGACGGGCGGAATCAGGCCGCGCAGGCGCGCAAGACCCCTCCCAGGGCCCGCCTCCGATGCTCTCCGCCGAGCGTAACCCGGCCCGGGGCGCCGCTTGCGGTGCATTGGGCCTGGCCGCTACCGGTCCCCCACCCGCTCCATCCCCCGCGTCGCCACCACCGCGATCCCGGGCATCCCCAGCAGGTCGTGCAGCAGCACTTGGCCGCGCGGCCTGCGCAGGACGGACACCGTGGCACTTTCATCATGAGGCAGCGTGCGCACGGCGCCATGATGCCGGTCATGGCTTTTGCGGGGGCGCTGGGCAGGATATGTCTAAGACCTTCTAACAATACTGCCACCTGCCTTGAACCACGACGAGCACAACGCACACAACGAAAAGCAGGCTTGAGGCCCCGTTTCGCGCCGAACCGCATCTATCGAATCCTCGTCGTGTTCGTTGTGTTCGTTGTGGTTCGGCCGTTTTTTGGACGCTCAAAGTCTCCCCAAGGGCGCGTCCCCCGCGGTGGACGCTTGGCCCTTCTTGCGCGATCGTGCGTAAGGATCCGGAAGCTGCCGCGGACAACGGCGTCCCCCGCGCCGGCCGGAAGGAATCCCATGACCCGTCCATCTCAACCCAACGGCCCGCCGCTCTACCTGGCCATCGATCAGGGCACCCACGCCAGCCGGGCGCTGGTGGTGGACCGGCAGGGCGGAGTCTTGGCGGGCGCTACCCAGCCCATCGCCCTGGCGCACCCGCAAGCGGATTGGGCGGAGCAGGACGGCGACGAGGTGGTGACGTCCATTGTGACCGCCGCCGAACGCGCCCTGGAGCAACTCGGCCCGCGCCGCGCGGAGATCGCCGCCGCCGGTCTCGCCAGCCAGCGCTCCAATGCCGTGTGCTGGGACCGGCGCGACGGCCGCCCGCTCTCCCCCGTCTTCAGTTGGCAGGATCGCCGCGCGCACGTCTGGCTGCGGCAGTTTGAGCCCCAGGGCGAGGCGGTGCACCGCAAGACGGGGCTGTTCCTCTCGCCGCACTACGGCGCCAGCAAGCTGCGCTGGAGCCTGGATCATCTGCCCGCCGTGCGGGAGGCAGTGGAGGCCAAGACCCTCTGTTGGGGCCCGATGGCCAGCTTCCTCACGTTCCGCCTGCTGCGCGAATTGCCCTTGCTGGCTGACCCCCAGTGCGCCGCCCGCACGCAACTTTGGAACCTGCACACGCGGGACTGGGACCCGGATCTACTGCGGCTCTTCGGCATTCCGGAAGGCTTTCTGCCGCGAAGCGTGCCCACCTGCCATCCCTACGGAACGCTGGCGCTGGGGGACGTGGCGATCCCGCTCACGGCGGTGAACGGCGACCAGTCGGCGGCCGTGTTCGCCTTCGGCTGGCCGGAGGCGGACACGGCTTACCTGAACATCGGCACCAGCGCCTTCGTGCAGCGCGCGGTCACCACGGACCCCGGCTACGTGCCGCGGCAATTGACCGGCATCATCCTGGACGATGGCGCCACGACCGTGTGGACGGTGGAGGGCAACGTGAACGGCGCCGGCACCGGCCTGGCGTGGCTGGCGGGCGAACTCCAGGTGGAGGACGTGGCGCCCCTGCTGCCCCGTTGGCTGGAGCAACCGGGCGAGCCGCCCCTGTTCCTCAACGGCATCGCCGGGTTGGGCGGCCCCTTCTGGCAGGCGGACTTCCCCTCGCGCTTCGTGGGCGATGGCGAGCCCTGGCAGCGGGCCGTCGCCCTGGTGGAGAGCATCGCCTTCCTGCTGCAAGCCAACATCGACTGGATGGCGCGCTACGTTCCCGCGCCCAAGCGCATCCGGGTTTCGGGCGGGGTGTCGCGGCTGGATGGCTTGTGCCGGCGCTTGGCCGCCGTGAGCGGGCTGCCGGTGCTGCGGCGGGACGATCCCGAGGCCACGGCGCGGGGCATCGCCTATCTGGCGGCCGGGCGGCCCGGCGCATGGAGCACGGCGGCGGCGGAGCACGTGTTCGCGCCCCAGGACGATCCCGGCATCGCGGCGCGCTACCGGCGCTGGCGCGACCTGATGCGGGAGGCGACGGGGGTCTAGCCCGGCGGGCACCTTCCGGCGCGATGGGCGGCGCGGCTAGAATCTGCGCCCGGCCCACACCACGCGGCCGATGATCTGGATGTCTTCCGAACCCTCGCCCACCTTCACCTCGAACGGCTTGTAGGCCGGGTTGTCGCTGGTCACGAGCAGTCCGCGATTGGGAATGAACTGCAGGCGCTTCACCAGCAAGGCGTTGCCCATGCGGATCGCGTAGATGCCATCGCTGACGGACAGGCGGTCGTAGCGCTCCATCAGGATCACGTCGCCCGGATTGAGCGTGGGCACCATGGATTCGCCCTGCACATAGATCAGCAGCAGATTGTCCGGCTTCGCCCGCAATTCCCGAGTGATCCACTCCCGC
>JBGPEV010000156.1:0-6857 GCA_041482995.1 bacterium
AACTATGTCGTCGGCGCTGATTCGCGGATACGGTTGGCTGATCGAAAACTACATCGTCGGCCGCGTGCCGCTGCCCGGTCCCGTCATCGCGGCGCTGCTGAAGGTCTCCATCGAAGGGGTCTACCGGTTCGCTCCGACCCTGCCGGAATTGCCCGAGGCGTGGAGCGGCGGCGGCGGCCCCATCGCCGAACAGAGCCGGGAGCTGATGCGGTTGCACTACGATCAGCCCCTGCTGCTCTTCGAGAACTTCCTGGGCCCATCCATGAAATACACCATGGCCCTGTGGGAGCGCGGCGCGCGCACGCTCGAAGAGGCGCAGGCGGCGATGATGGACGACCTGTGCCAGAAGGCCGGCATCCAGGATGGGGAGACGGTGCTGGACATCGCTTGCGGCTTCGGCAGTCTCTCGGGCCACATCCTGAGCCGCTATCCCAAGTGCCAGGTGGTGGCCCTGAATCTCAGCCAGACCCAGGTGGACTACATCGCCGCGAAGCAATCGGAGCCGGGCCATCCCCTGCACACGGAGCGCCTCCGCATCATCCGGGAGGATTTTTCCAAGTTCGGCCATGACCGCAAGTTCGACCGGATCTTCGTGATCGGCCTGTTCGAGCACATCCGCAACCTGCGGCTGGCGTTGGAAAAGATCGCGGGGCTGCTCAAGCCGGATGGAACGGCGCTGCTCCACTATATTGCCTACAACCGCATCATCCGCCCCATGGCCGATCCGACTCAGGATCTGTTCTTCAACCGGTACATCTTCCCCGGCGGGCGCTTCTGGTACTTCAACGAACTGCCGCGCTACCAGGAGCATCTGCGGATCGACCGGAGTTGGTTCCTCAACGGCGACAACTACAAGCGCACGCTGGTGGTGTGGCGGCAAAATTTCTGGCGCAACATCGAGAAGATCCGCGCCGGCCCGGGCCTGAACGAGGAATTCGTGCGCACGTGGGATCTCTACCTGCGGTTTTGCATCGCGGCCTTCGGCGGCATGGGCGGGCGGAACCTGGGCAACGGCCAGTATCTGCTTCGGCACGCCACCCGGTGAGGCCCCCGCGCCTAACAAAACCGCTGAACCACAACGACACAACGAACACGACGAGGTTTCGCTAGATGCGGTTGGGCGCGAAACGGGGCTTCAAGCCCGCTTTTCGTTGCGTGCGTTGTGCTCGTCGTGGTTCAAGGCAGGTGGCGGTTTTGTTGGAAGGTCTAAGGTCAACGGTGACCGCTCATGGACACTTGTGACGTCTTGATCGTCGGCGGCGGGCCGGCCGGCTCGTCCCTGGCCTGGAGCCTGCGCCGGAGCGGCTTGGCCGTGACCCTGCTGGACAAGAAGACCTTTCCCCGCGACAAGGTCTGCGCCGGGTGGGTGACGCCGGAGGTGCTGGAGGAACTGCGGATCGACCCCGCAGCCTATGGCAAGGAGCGGACGATCCAGCCCATCACGGGTTTCCGGGTGGGCCTGCTGGGCCAGCCGCTCGTGGAGACTCACTACGAGGGCCGCCCCATGAGCTACGGCATCCGCCGCTTCGAGTTCGACCACTTCCTGCTGCAACGCACCGGCGCCGGGCTGCGGCTGGGCACGGAGTTCAAGTCCATGGAGCGCGACGGCGACCGGTGGCGCGTGAACGGCGACATCCGCGCGCGGCTCGTCGTGGGGGCGGGCGGGCACTTCTGCCCCGTGGCCCGCGCCAGCGGAGCCCGGGCGGGCGGCCCCGAACGGCTGGTGGCCGCCCAGGAGATCGAATTCCCCCTCACGCCCCGACAGGCCGCCGCGTGCCGGGTGCGGCCCGAAGTGCCCGAGCTGTTCTTCACGCCGGACCTGATCGGCTACGGCTGGGCTTTCCGCAAGGGCAACTATCTCAACATCGGTTTGGGCCGGGAGGACAACGAGAACATCGCCGGGCACGTGCAGCGCTTCCGCGCGCACTTGATCGCGACCGGCCGGGTGCCGGCCGACGTGCCGGAGAAATTCAAGGGCCACGCCTATCTGCTCTATCCCCACGCCCAGCGCGGCCTGCTGCAAGACGGTGTGCTGCTGATCGGCGATTCCGCCGGATTGGCCTATCCGGAGAGCGGGGAAGGCATCCGCCCGGCCGTGGAATCGGGCTTGCTCGCGGGACGCGTGATTCTTGCCGCCGCAGGGGACTACCGGCGGGAGCGCCTGGCTGCCTACGACGCCTTGATGACCGAGCGCTTCGGCCGGCGCCAGCCCGCGGCGGGCTGGCTGGAACACGTGCCGCTCGCCCTGAAGCGCGTGCTGGCCGGCGGCCTGATGCAAAGCCGATGGTTCGTGCGCAAGGTCGTGGTTGAACGCTGGTTCCTGCACCGCCACCTGCCCGCGCTGCCCAGCGCCTAACAGAACTGCAAACCGCCTTGAACCACGACGAGCACGACGCACACAACGAAAAGCAGGCTTGAAGCCCCGTTTCGCGCCGAACCGCACCTATCGAAACCTCGTCGTGTTCGTATTGTTGTTGTGGTTCAGAAGTTTGGTTAGGCGCTCATAGACCTTCAACTGGTTGCGGGACCTGCTTCCCTGGCGCCACGCCGAATCGTGAGAATCCGATGCGCAAGCCCGTCGTCGCCTTCGCCTGGTATCGGGCATCTGATTGGAAGAAACTGCGGGAGGCTGCGGCGGATGCTGACCAATTGGCAAAGACCCACCAAGCATGGTTATGGACAGCGGAAAAGGCCCGCAAGCAATTGCAGCGGAAGGGCGTGCAGTCGGTCCGCGTTTTTATCGATGTGGACGAACTGATCGCCTGGTGCAAGGAGCAGAATACACCATTGAATGCCCAAGCCCGATCGCGCTTCGCCGCCAAGATGGGGCAAGAGCGCACCGGGGACGATTCATCGGACACGTAACGCGAACCTTGCTCTGAAGCATCGGTGGTCTGATGCTCAGGTGGATCCAGCGACGGAGATTCCCATGGCCGAAGCCCGCACCTACACCGGAAGCTGTCACTGCGGCAGCGTGCGCTACGAGGTCACCGCCGACATCAGCCGCGTCACGGCCTGCAACTGCTCCCATTGCCAGCGCAACGGCTGGCTGCTGGCGTTCGTCCCGGAGGCCCAGTTCAAGCTGCTGACCCCGCAGGCCCCGCTGACGGACTACCAGTTCAACAAGCACGTCATCCTCCACTTGTTCTGCCCGACCTGCGGCGTTCATCCCTTCTCGCGCGGCAGCGGCAAGAGCGGCCCCGTGGTGTCGGTCAACGTGCGCTGCCTGGAAGGGGTGGAGTTGGAGGGGCTGACCGTGACGCAGTTCGATGGGCGAAGCCTGTAGGGTCCCCCCAACGCCCGCGCTTGCTCCCCCCAACCCCCCACCTTGTGGGGGGCTTGACCAGAAGCAGTCTCAAAATCCGCCGGGCGCTCCGGACCGCCCCCTGACCCCCCGCCAAAGGCGCCGGCAACGAAGCGCGGCCCTGTCCCCCTCCGTAAACGAGACCTTTGCGCAACTTCCAACTGAGACTGGCGGGACTCATTCCATTTCGCATTCATTCGTGAAATTGTCCGCACCGTAGGGGCGCGTTGCTACGCGCCCGCCCGCAGAACGTTCAGTTACGCAAAGGTCTCGTAAACGGAGGGGGAGGAAATTCGCCGTAGTGGCCGTTTTTTACTCCCCCTGCTCCCTTTGCGGAGCAGGGGGCCGGGGGGAAGCGGTGCTGTTGGGCAGGCAGTAAGCCATTTTTGAGACCGCTTCTACCTTCCTGCTGCGCCGAATGGGCCAGTCGAGTCTCCCTCCACGGGGTACGGGGGACCGCCCGCAGCGCCGGACGCTTGCGGGAGGCGCCCACGGCACTGGCGCAGGGGGCGGGCAAAACCGCTAACCGCGCGGCATGTCGCTTTGCGTCACGGCGGACTTCGGCACGTCCACACCGTGTTCCGCGAGGAAGGCGCGGTTGCTCTCCGTGAGCCGGGCGGTCTTGGGGATGGGGCGGAAGCGCCGATGCAGCCAGAAGTATTGCTCGGGATGGTCCTGCACGACGGCTTCCAGCGCGTCGAAGAGCACTTGCGTGACGGTGAGCACGTCGCGTTCCTCGTCGGCGGCGGGCGGGGGGACGGGCAGCACGCGAAACCGCGTGCGGTAGCGGAAGGGCCCTTCGCGCAGGCAGGCGCCGAAGACGAGCACCGCGCCGGAGCGCCGCAGCATCTGCGCCGGGCCGGAGACGGCGCTGACGGGCTGGCCGAAGAAGCGCACGTACCAGCGCTTGGTGCTCTCGTGCTGATCGGCCAGCAGTGCGACCACGCGGCGCGCCTTGAGCGCCTTGAGCAGGCCGCGCACGTTGCCGCGCCCGATGGTCTCGGACCCCAGGGAGCGGCGCACGGCGTTCATCACGCCATCCACCAGGGCGTTGCTCTGGCCCCCCACGTACATGCTGACCGGGTAGCCCTGCGCCGCGAGCGCGCCCGCCATCAGCTCCCAGTTGCCCAGGTGGCCGCTCACCAGCACCACGCCGCGGCCTTCCGCCAGCGCGCGGTCCAACACGTCACGGTCGGCCAGGGTGATGAACTCGCCCAGCCGGTCGCGGCGGATGCGCGGCAGGTTGAGGAATTCCCACAGCACCGCGCCGAAGAAGCGGTAACAGGCGCCCGCCAGCCGGACGCGTTCGGATGCGGGCAAGTGGCCGAAGGCCGTGGCGAAGTTGCTCAGGGTGGTGTGCCGCGCCAGACGTAATACGGTGAACAGCACCCAGCCCATGGCCGCCCCCGGTACGGACACCCAGCGCAGCGGCAGCAGGCCGGTCACCCCCCGCAGCAGGAACACGGCCAGGGCCTCCAATCGGTTGCGCAAGCGGGTCGGCGAATTCGGCATGGGCGGCGGCAAGCTAGCGCAGGGAACAGGCGCCACGAACAGCAACAGCAACCGCAGATTTCACGGATTTCACAGATTTTTTCGAGCGGAATAGATCGCGTGCCGAAGGTTCCACGTCCCACGCAGCCTTGTCGAGCCACCAACAAAAATCTGCGTCATCGGCGAAATCTGCGGTTCGCAGTTCTGTAGTTGCCTTCGGGCTCAGAACTTCAGGTCGACCAGCATGGCCCGGAAGCCGGTGATGTGGGACGGGTTGCTGGGCGAGAACTCCAACGCCACCAGCGGGACGGGCGGCGGTGCGGCAAGCGCCACGGCGCGGTCGTCCAATGGATTGCGCGGCAGGGCCCCATCGGTGATGGTGCTGCCCTGGGGCTCGAAGGTGATGCCGGCAAACACCAGCCAGACCCCCACGCCCAGCCCGATGATGCCGCCGGCGGTGGCGCCTTGGAAGGCCCCCGAGCGCAGGCCCGGGGGATTGGTCTTGTCCGTGGCGCCGATCACGGCGGCGGCGGAACCCAGCAGGGCGCCGGCCGCGGAACCCCACACCACGTTGTAGAAGACGTTTTCCATCACCGGTTTTTGCTGGGCAAAGGCCGGTGACGCGACCGTGACGAGCACCGCCAGGGCGATCCAGCGCCTCCAATGCGACTTCCCAAGCGTCCGGAATTTCACGGGTCTCGATCCTTTGTCGGGTCGCCGCGGTCAAAGCCGCTCATGCCAGCATCCTGCGTCAGAACCGCCAATTGAAATTGGCGAGGGTGATTTCCCACCGCCGGCCGCCGCCCCGGGATTGTCGGAGACTTGAGAGCAAGTCTTCCCGCTGGAGCTGCACGGCAATCGGATCCCGGCCCGGGCGGTTCATGGGGTCCAGGGGATCGTTGACCTGAGCGACCCTGCCGCCGGGGAACTGGGCATTGCGCTGGATCATGTAGATGCCGAATCCCGCTCCCGCCACGGTGCCGAGGGCGGAACCCTCGATCACGCTGCGGGCGAGGAGGTTGTGGGGATCCCCCGGATCGGTCAGCCACAGTGCGGCGCCCACCAGGGCCCCCAGCACGGTGCCGGCAATGGTCCATTCCAGCTCAATGCGCATCACGAGCGGCTCCCGCTCCTGGGCCTGGGCCAGGGAGTGGGTCAACAGCATCGCCAGTGCCGCCGCAACCAGGATCACCCGTTTCAAGTCCGGCTCCGTCTTGCGTCCATGCGTCCCACCGGGTCACCGTCCCATTCTGCAGCAAAGTTATGCAAGGATCTTTCCTTCGGCCCGCGGCCCCTTGCGGCCCGGTGCGCTGGAGGGGGTCAGGTAAGGCCGTAAGTATTTGCCGGTAAAGGAGTTTTCCACATTCAAGAGCCCTTCCGGCGGGCCTTGAAAAACGATCTGGCCGCCTTGGTCGCCGCCATCGGGACCCAGGTCGATCGCATAGTCGGCGCACTTGATCATTTCGGGGTGGTGCTCGATCACCACCACCGAGTTTCCGGCGGCGACCAACTGGTTGAGGACGTGCAAGAGCCGCTCCACGTCCCCAACGTGCAGGCCGGTGGTGGGCTCGTCCATCAGGTAGAGCGTGCGCCCGGCGTCGCGCCGGCCCAGCTCGCGGGCGATCTTGAGGCGCTGGGCCTCCCCGCCGCTCAGGGTGTCGGCGGGCTGGCCCAGGCGCAGGTAGCCCAGGCCCACGTTCAGCAGGGGCGTCAGGCGCGTGCGCACGGTGGGGATGGCGCGCAGGAACAACTCCACCTCGCTGGCGGTCATGGCGAGCAGGTCGGCGATGGTCTTGCCCCGGTAGCGGATCTCGAGGGTCTCCCGGTTGTAGCGGGTGCCGTTGCACACGTCGCAGCGCACGAACACGTCGGGGAGGAAGTGCATCTCGATGCGGACCAGGCCGTCCCCCTGGCACGACTCGCAGCGGCCCCCCTTGACGTTGAAGCTGTAGCGGCCGGCCTTGTAGCCGCGCGCGCGCGACTCCGGCAGGCCGGCGAAGAGATCCCGCAGGTGGGTGAGCACGCCGGTGTACGTCGCCGGGTTGCTGCGCGGCGTGCGGCC
>JBGPEV010000157.1:0-6842 GCA_041482995.1 bacterium
AGGCGCGCCAGGTGGCCGCGGGGTCAAAGGCGGCGTGCGCGACCACGGCCGCCCCCACCAGCGGCGCGCACACCAGCACCAGCCATTGGGCGTACTGATGGGAGAGCGGCAGGGCGCTGACGATGCGGTCCCCCGCCATCAGCCCCAGGTTGAGCGCATGGGCCGTGCCCTGGCGCAGCTTGGCGCGGTGGCTGATCAGCACGCCCTTGGGCGTGCCCGTGGTGCCGCTGGTGTAGAGCAACTGGAACGGCTGCTCGGGCGTCGGCGCCGCGCCATGTTGTTCTGACGGACGGGAGAAGAACGGCTCGTCGCCGGCCGGTCCCCCCATCCACTCTCCGAGCCCCGCCGCCCAGCCGGGCGCCCCGGAGGCGTCCTGCTCATCCTCCGGCAAGACCACCCAGCGCCGCACCAGGGGCAGGCGCGGACGGGCCGCCGCCACAGCCGCCTGCTGGGCGGGCCCAAAGGCGATCAGCCGCGCGTCACAATGCTCCCCCAGCGTGGCCAGTTCCTCCGCAGTGTAGCGGGCGTTCAGGTGCGCCAGAACCAGCCCCGCCTTGGCCGCCCCAAAGTGGAACGCCGCATAGGCATAGCTGTTGCCCGCGCAGATGGCGGCGTGCTCCCCCGGCCGCAGTCCCTCGGCCAGCAGCGCGCGCGCCACGCGGTTGGCGTCCGCCTCAAGCTGGCCGTAGGTATACCGCCGCCCCGGCGCTTCCCAGAACACCGCCCGGGGCGAAAGCCGCGCCCGCCGCTCAATCAGATCGCCGATGAGCATCGTTTCAACAGCCTAACCGCCAAGGCACCAAGACACAAAGAACAACAAGACTTTCTCACCACCCTTCGCGGAGTTTACCCTTGAACGCAGTGAAGGGCTCAAGGGCAGGCTCCGGACACGAAGGACACAAAGGAATTGAATTCAAAAAACCTTGTGCAGTTCTTCGTGTCCTTCGTGTCCTTTGTGGTGAAAAGGCCGTTCGTAGTGCCGTCGTGGTTCAGCAGTTCACTTCGTGATCACTTCCATGTCCGGCGGAATCTTGAACGTGAAGTGCTCCGGCGGGAAGGTGGCCGTGGACTTCAGATTGAGCAGGCGCACCGTGCGCCGGTTGCCCTGCGTATCCACCATCCGGAAGCTTTCCAGCCGCGCGGTGGCGGGCCGCACGCCCAATTGGATGAAGGCCAGCGGGGGAATGGGCGTCTTGGGCACCAACTCCAAGGTGGCGAGGCCGTCCGCGGGCGGGACGAGGGACACCGCCCGGCAGTCGAAATCCGCCGTGAGGCTGCCGGCGCCCAGCAGAAACTTGAGGGGCGTCCCTTCGGTCAGGTCCGCCAGGGGCTGCACGGTGACGTTTTCCAGCAGCGGATCGTAGAGCCACACCGTGGCGCCGTCGGTGACCAGCAATTGCTCGTTGGGCGGCGCATACTCCCAGCGCATCTGCCCCGGCTTGCGGTAGGCGATCTTCCCGCCCGCGGTGAGCACGCGCCCGTCGCCCTCCCGGTCCTCCTGCTGGAACTCGCCCTGGAAGCCCGTCAGCGCCTGGTACACCGCCTGGGCGCGGGCGAGCAGCGCCCGGTCGCAGGGTTGGGCCGCCGCGCGGGCGGGCAGCAGCGCCGCGAGGGCCGGGAGGAGGACGGCGAGCACCAACGCCGTCACCGTGCCCCCCATTCCCCTCCCAGTACGGGCGACCTTTGCGTAAACGGCGGCGAACTCCACGCCGGCCCTCACCCGCCCCCAGCGCCCTTGGGCGCCTCCCGCAAGCGTCCGGCACTGGCGGGGCACCCTCTCCCGCGTAGTGGGAGACGGGCTCCAGCATGGGCCGCCAGGGTGGATTTTCCCCGCGCCCGCGCAGCGGGAGAGGGTGGCTTTGCCGATAGGCAAAGACGGGTGAGGGCCGGAGGGGCGGCTGAGGGGACTTACGCAAAGGTTTCCCCTGGGGGAAGGGCGTGGGACGGGCGTCCGCGCCCGTCTGCGCAGGCCGTGACGGGCACCGAGGCCCGTCACGGGCGTTGCCGGCACGGCCGCCCCGGTTGCTTGCGTTTGCATTGACGCGCTCCTCACGTTAGACAAGCCAGTAGTTGGACGAGCCGGCAGTTAGACACGCCGGTAGTTAGACAAACAGGGCAAGGCAATCCCGCCGTGGAGCGAGGGGCGTGGCCGCATGAGCGATGCTTCCCGATGGCGCGTGGCCCTGGTGCACGATTGGCTCACGGGCATGCGCGGCGGGGAACGGGTGCTGGAGGTGTTCTGCGAGCTGTTTCCCCACGCCGATCTCTATACCCTGGTGCGGCGGCCCGGGCGGGTGTCCCCGGCCATTGCGCGCATGCGCACGGTCCCCTCCTTTCTGCAGAAGCTGCCGGGCGGGGTCAAGCACTACCGCTGGTTCCTGCCGCTCTATCCCCTCGCCATCGCGCGCTTCCGGCTGGCGGACGTGGACTTGGTGCTCTCCTCCAGCCACGCGGTGGCCAAGGGGATCCGGGTGCCGCCGGGCGCCCTGCACGTCTGCTACCTGCACGCCCCCATGCGCTACATGTGGGACGGCTTCGCGGATTACTTCGGCCCCGGCCGGGCGCCCTGGCCCGTGCGGCTCGCCGCCCGTGCGGTGCGGCCGGCCCTGCAGGCGTGGGACGTGCGCTCCAGCCGGGGCGTGCACCGCTTCCTGGTCAATGGCCGCCACGTGCAGGCCCAGGCGCGGCGCCTGTACGGCCGGGAGTCGACCGTGATCCATCCGCCCGTGGCCCTGGAGCGCTTCCTGGCCGCTCCCGGCGCCGCGGCGGAGCGGCGGGAGCCCTTCTATCTGATGGTGGGCGCCTTCGCACCCAACAAGCGGGTGGAGCAGGCGATCCAGGTCTTCACCGGGCTGGGGCTGCCCCTCGTCGTCGCGGGTTCCGGACCGGAGGAGGCGCGCTGCCGGGCGCTGGCCGGGCCGACCGTGACCTTCCTGGGCGAACAGGACGATGGGGCGGTCGCGCGACTCTACCGGCGGGCGCGGGCGTTCGTGTTTCCCGGCGTGGACGACTTCGGCCTGACACCCCTGGAGGCCCAGGCCTGCGGGACCCCCGTGATCGCCTGCGCGGCCGGGGGCGCCTTGGAGACGGTGACGCCCGAGACGGGCCTGCTCTACCCGGGGCCGGATGCCGGCGCACTGCAAGCGGCCGTACGCGCCTTCGAAGCCGATCCCGGCCGCTTCCGGCCGGAGGCCTGCGTGGCCAATGCGCTTCGCTTCGGCCGCGGGCGCTTCCGCGACGAAGTCAGCGCCGCCCTGGCCGAGACCATGGCAGAGTTCCGGCAGGGCGGCGGCGCGGCGGTGCGGAAACGGTGGGGGTAGTACCCACTATCCAAAGTCCGCGCGGGTAGGGGCCGGCCTCCGGGCCGGCGGCGCGGGCCTGGAGACGGGCCAGGAGGCCCGTCGCCACTCATCGTGGCCGTGGACGGGAGACGGGCCAGGAGGCCCGTCGCCACCCATCTTCGCCGTGGGCGGGAGACGGGCCAGGAGGCCCGTCGCTACCCATCATCGCCGTGGGCGCGTTGCCGTTCGCGGGTGGTCCGCAAGATGCGAAGCGTGGGCACCCGGCAGCGCACCACCCGCCGCGGTTGCGGATGAGAAGTCGAGTGGCGGGCCGCCGGCTCGCCTACAGTGCCGGTGGGGCGGGCGTCTCTCCCGCCAGCGAGAACGGGCGGCCGGGACGGCCGCCCCACCCGTCCATGGGAAAGGGATTCATGGAAATCCAAGGCCGCGCGCTTGCCCCGTTGCCTCCGCGCCCCGATCTGCCAGCGTGCGGGTTCCGATGATGCGTTTGGCCAGCTCCTGCGCTGCCCGGCTGGCCCGGCGCTTGCCCCCGCGCGGCGCGCTAGGGGTGGCCGCGGCCGCCCTGCTCGGCGCCGCCCTGCTGGGCTGGGCGCGTCTGGCGTATGGCGCCGCCCCGGGCTTGCCGGAGGGCTATCCGTGGTGGGTCTGGCCGCTGGGGCTGTTCCTGTTCACGGCCTTCCTGGGCGTGCTCACCGTCGTGGCCGGCCTGGGCGGCGCGGTGGTGTTCGTGCCGTTCGTCTCCGGCTTCGTGCCCGAGTTGCATCTGGACTTCATCCGGGGCGCGGGACTGATGATCGCCCTGGCCGGGGCGCTGGCGGCCGGGCCCGCCCTGTTGCGCAAGCATCTGGTGAATTTGCGCCTGGCCATTCCGGTGGCGCTCTCCGCCAGCGTCGGCTCGATCTTCGGCGCCCAATGGGGGTTGGCATTGCCCGCGCGGGAGGTGGAACTGGCCCTGGGCGCGACCATCCTCGCGGTGGCCGCGCTGATGGTGCTGATCCGCGCGCCCCTGGCGCCCCAGCCGCACCGGCCGGACCGGCTGGCCCTGCTGCTGCGGATCCGGGGCCACTACTGGGACGACGCCACGCGCACCTGGTCCACCTGGCAACCCAAAGGCCTGCTGCCGGGCCTGATCCTGTTCTCCGGGGTAGGGGCGATCGGCGGCCTGTTCGGGCTGGGGGCGGGCTGGGCCAATATCCCCGTGCTCAATCTGGTGATGGGCGTGCCGCTCAAAAGCGCGGTGGCCACCAGCTACTTCCTGCTGGCCGCTTCGGGCAGCACCGCCGCGTGGGTGTACCTCAATCACGGCGCGCTGCTGCCCCTCATCGTCATTCCCGCCGTGCTGGGCATCATGCTGGGCGCCCGCCTGGGCGCGCGGCTGCTGCTGCGCACGCCCGCCCACCTCGTGCGCTGGCTGGTGGTGGCGGCGTTGGTGCTTTCCGGCGTGCGGGCCGTGGCGCGGGGTCTGGGCCTATGACCGGCGCGCGCTGGCTGGCCGCCCTCCTGCGCGCCGTGCGGGAGCCGCCGCTGGGCCATTCCCCCAGCGAGCCCGATACCGGGCAGTTGCCCGACAACCCGGCCGAGCAGGCCTTCGCCCGCTGGACCTGGGCCGGCGCGCGGCTGGCCTTCTTCTGGATCGGCGGGGCGTTCGCCCTCTATGTCTCCGGCGTGCTCCCGCCCGGCCAGCCCATCGCGGAGGTGGAGCGGCAGTTTCACCTGCCCGCCGGGCGGTTCGTCGCCGAGACCGGCGCCCCGCGCGGCTGGTCCTGGCTCCAGCACCTGGGGCAGGGGGATGCGCTCAGCCTGGCCGGTTTGGTGTTCACGGTCGCCGTGCTGGCGCTGGCCTACCTGGCGACCCTGCGCGTGCTGCTGCGCCAGCGGGACTGGCTCTACGCGGCGCTGGTGGCGGCGCAGATCGGGGTGTTCGTCTGGGCGGCCCTGGCGCCGTGACAACAGCAACTGCCGAAACACGAAGACCACAAAGACCACCAAGAACTGCAACTGCCTTTTCACCACAAAGGACACGAAGGACACAAAGAACTGCAAAGGGTTTTTCTTTCCAATACTGCCGTTGCAGTTTTTCCTTCGTGTCCTTTGTGTCCTTTGTGGTGAGAGAAGTTGTTCTTGTTGTTCCTCGTCGTTCAGCCCTTTTTCTCCGCGGGCGGCGCGGGCCGGGGCAGCCCGTCGGCGCGCAGGACGCGCAGGCTCCAGCGGCGGGCCACGCGGCTGTCGGGATCGGGAATGGCCTGATCGTCTTCCCGAAACGCGCCCGGCGCCAGGCTCTCTCCCTTGCCCAGCACCCAGAGCGGGGCGCCATAGCGCGTACCCTGGCTATCCACCAGCAGCAACTCGATCAACAGGTTGCGGATCGGCTTGGGGCAGCCGTTCTCCACCCGCAACCGCACCCAGTCGTGATTGTCCACATCGCTCTGGCGATCCCGGTAGCCGTCCACCCGGAAGCGCAGGCACCCGCGCACCACGACGCGCTCCCCGAAGGCCCACGCGCTGGGGGCGGGGCGCGGAGCGGTGGCGGGGGGCGGGGCGGGCGCGGCGAGCTCAGCCGGCGGCTTCGCGGAGCCCTGGGCGGAGACTGACGCGGCGGCCCACAGGCCCGCCGCCAAGAGCGCGGCCAGCGCCCAAGCGGCGCGACGTGACGCGGGGAGCGCGCAGGCGGTGCGGGAAATCCCGCGGGCGATGGGGCGGTTGGGTACCATGCGGTGCTCCATGACCGGGCCAGCGGCGGGGACGGGCGCACCGGCCGGCGCGCGGGCCTCCGGAGCGCAGCCGGGGCAAGTTCAAAGCCGGTTCCCTAAGAACTCCACTCGGTGGCGACGGGCGCCTCGCCCGCCCAGCGCCGGACGCTCGCAGGAGGCGCCAGCAACTCGTCGCCCCTGGGGCGGGCGGGACGGCCGCCCCACTAAGGCACTGTAAAGAAATAACTTAACTATTGTGTCCGCCCGTCCGACCCTGGATTCTTCCTCACAGAAGACGTCGTATAGTCAAATAATTTCATTGCAGATGCTAACCGCGCCCTGAGCACCTCCGAGGACCTTGCACTGACCCTGGTGGCGCACCAGGGGCGGCTTGCACCTGTGCTGCCGCTTGCGCGGGCCGCCGAAAGGGAGCTACGGTGAAGCTCTCCATTCCTATGCGATCCGTCCCCGGAGCGTCAACCCGCCGGACCGAAAAATGGGCCAGATCCGCCTGCTGCCGGATGCCGTGATCGACCAGATCGCCGCGGGCGAGGTGGTGGAACGGCCGGCGTCCGTGGTGAAGGAACTGGTGGAAAACGCCCTGGATGCCGGGGCGCGCCAGGTCACGGTGACCCTGCAGGAAGGCGGACGGGAGCTGATCTCCGTGCTGGACGACGGGTGCGGGATGGACGAGGCGGACGCCCTGTTGGCCGTGCGGCGCCACGCCACCAGCAAGCTGCGGGACGCGGCGGGGTTGGAGGCGATCGCCACCCTGGGCTTCCGCGGCGAGGCGCTGGCGTCCATCGCGGCCGTCTCGCGCTTCGAGCTGCTCACCTGCGCCGACGAGTCG
>JBGPEV010000158.1:0-6830 GCA_041482995.1 bacterium
CAACCGCCTGTGGGAACAGTTCGCCACGGGTTCGCTGCTGACCCTGCTGCGCACGAGCCAGGACGAGTTCGGCCCGGAGGAATACGATCTGCAGCACGTGTTGCCCCGCGGCCGGCAGCGCATCCTGGAGCACGTCTTCGCCGACCTGATCTACCGCTTCGACGAGCAGTATTCCCGGCTGTACGAGGACAACCGGGCGGTCATCGAGCAGTTGCAGGAATCGGGCTTTCAGATGCCGGCCGAGCTGACGGCCGCCGCGGAATTCACGCTCGGTTGGCGCCTGGAGCAGGAGGTGCGCAAGCAGCACCGCAGCCTGGACCCGCAGGCCTACCGGCGCGCCCGGGAGATCGTCGAGGAGGCGCATCTCCGGGGATTCGACATCCAGCGCCCGTCCGTCAGCCGTACCTTCGAGGAGATGATCCTGGAGGCGGTGCGCCGGGTGGCGCAACAGCCCGACTCGGACATGGTCGCCCCCCTGTTGGCGCTCGTCCAGTTGAGCCGCGATCTGCGGATGACACCGAGCCTGGAGCAGGCCCAGGAGGCGATCTACCCGGTGCTGGTTTCCCCCCGGCACGCGGCGGCAGAACCCTTGGCGGCCTTGGCCGCCGTGTTGGGCTTCTCGCCCAAGCTCACCGCATCGGGCTAGTTCGAACAGGTTGCGAGCGGGTCTGTTTCCGGCACGGGGATGTCCCGCCAGCCGGAGCCGCTCATGCTCTTTTCCCCCGTACGGGAGTTGAGCCCGGCCGGTGACACCCACAACCCGGATCGAACTGCATGGTTGCACCATCCACCCAGCGGGAGCCCGCGGCATCCAGGCGCCACACCAGGCCGGCGGGCTATTCCGGCACCATTCCGGAAGCCGAACTGCGCCGGCTGTTGGCGCTGCGGCACTCCAATCCCCATGCCTGGCTGGGAATGCACCCCACGGCCCAGGGCGTGGTGCTGCGGGCCCTGCGGCCGGACGCCGTGGAGGTGCGGCTGCTGCTCGATGACGGCGGGGCCTTCCCAGTGCTCCGCACCCACGGCGCGGGCTTGTTTGAAGTGACACTGGCCGGTCGGCGCGAGGTCGTGCCCTATCGCCTGGAATGGCGGTTCCGGGATGGGCATACGCTGACCGCGCGCTATCCCTACAATTTCTTGCCCACGCTGGGCGACATCGACCTGCACCTGCTGGGCGAGGGGCGTCACGAGCACCTGTACGACAAGCTCGGCGCGCGCTTCCGTTGCGTGGACGGCGTGGACGGCTACGCCTTTACCGTCTGGGCGCCGGGCGCGGAAGGCGTGAGCGTGGTTGGCGATTTCAACGCATGGGATGGCCGGCTCTATCCCATGCGCATGCTGGGCGCCTCCGGCGTGTGGGAGTTGTTCGTTCCCGAACTGCCGCCGGGGTGCAAGTACAAGTTCGAAATCCGCACCCACAACGGGGGCTATGTGCTCAAGGCGGACCCCTATGCGTCGGCCGCGGAAGTGCCTCCCGGCAGCGCGTCCGTGCTCTACCGCTCCCGGCACCGTTTTCACGATCAGGAGTGGATGTCCAGCCAGGCCCATCAGGACAAGCTGCGCCGGCCGATGTCCGTTTATGAGGTGCATGCGGGCTCGTGGCGCCGGGTGCCGGAGGAGGGCAACCGCCCGTTCACCTACCGGGAATTGGCCCCGGCCCTGGCGGACCATGCGGCCGATCTGGGGTTCACCCACGTCCAATTCCTCCCGCTCATGGAGCACCCGTTCGGCGGATCGTGGGGCTATCAGGTCTCCGCCTACTTCGCGCCATCGGCCCGCTACGGCAGTCCGGACGACTTCCGCTACCTGGTGGACTATCTGCACCGGCGCGGCCTGGGCGTGATCATGGACTGGGTGCCGGCGCACTTTCCCAAGGACGAGTTCGCGCTGGGCCGGTTCGACGGCACGGCCCTTTACGAGCATCTCGACCCGCGCCAGGGAGAGCACCCGGATTGGGGCACGTTCATCTTCAACTTCGGCCGCAACGAGGTGCGGAATTTCCTGATGGCCAGTGCGCTGTGCTGGCTGGACGAGTACCACGTGGACGGCCTGCGCATGGACGCCGTGGCCTCCATGCTCTACCTGGACTACAGCCGCAAGGACGGCCAGTGGGTGCCCAACCGCTTCGGCGGGCGGGAGAACCTGGAGGCGATCGCGTTCATCAAGTACCTGAACGAGGTCGTGCACCGCCGCCACCCGGGCGTGCTGATGTGCGCGGAGGAGTCCACCGCCTGGGGTGGGGTGAGCCGCCCCACCTATGCCGGCGGCCTGGGCTTCGGCTTCAAGTGGAACATGGGCTGGATGCACGACACGCTGGCCTATTTCAGCCGCGACCCCATCTACCGCACGTTCCACCACCAGAACCTCACTTTCGGCCTGCTCTACGCGTGGAGCGAGAACTTCATCCTGCCGCTCTCCCACGACGAGGTGGTACACGGCAAAGGCTCGCTGCTGGGCAAGATGCCGGGCGACCGTTGGCAGAAGTTCGCCAACCTGCGGGCGCTCTACGGCTACATGTGGGCCCATCCGGGCCGCAAGCTGCTGTTCATGGGCGGCGAGATCGGCCAGTGGAACGAATGGAACCACGAGAGCAGCGTGGACTGGCACTTGCTGGCCGGCGAGGAGCACTGCGGGCTGATGGCTCTGGTGCGCGACCTCAACCACGCCTACCAGCGGGAACCCGCATTGTGGGAAGGGGACAGCGAACCTGCCGCTTTCGAGTGGATCGCCGCGGACAACGCGGCGGACAACACCCTGGCCTTCTTGCGCAAGACCCCCAACGGGCGGCGGCGCCTGCTCTGCATCGGCAACTTCTCTCCGGTGGTGCGCCATGGCTACCGGCTGGGCCTGCCCGGCCCGGGGGAATACCGGGAGGTCGTGAACACCGACGCCGCGGTGTATGGCGGCAGCAACGTGGGCAACGCGGGGGCGATTCAGGCCGAGCCCGTTCCCTGCCACGGGCGCCCCTGGTCGGCGCTGTTCTCGCTCCCGCCGCTGGGCGTGCTGTGGTTCGAGTGTCCGGCGGGATGAGCGGGTCCACCGCTGGTCCGCACCCGCTGCCCGGGTGGCGGACGGCGCCGGCTCAAGTTACCTCCCCGGCTGCCGATACCTACTCTAGACACCCGCGAGCGGCGTGGGCCGGAGGACGTGTTCGGCCGCGTCGCCTTGCAGGGCCGGGCTTGTCCACGCTGCTCCGGCGGATCGCCGCGCTGCGGCAGGGCCGCGCCAGCGCGTGGCCGGGGACAATCCGGTGCCGCATTGGGCAGGTTTGCCCGGGGCGGCGCGGGGTGCCGCGTTCCGGCGCCGCCGGCCAGGGAGGTTGGCGGCGCGGGACCTCTTTTTGTGGGAGTGGGCATGAAATCGTGGATCAAGTGGGTGCTCGTCAGCACTGTGCTGATCACGGGGGTGGCGGCCCCGGTGAGCCAGGCGCAGACGCCGCCAGCGCTCGGTGTGAACATCTATTCGAACTGGCTGAAATTGTCGCTACGGGGCTACTCCCAGGAGGAGATCGAATCCGCCCTGAGCAATATGGACGCGAAGACACTGAACGAGGTGAAGGCCCGTCTCCGCCGCACGGTGCTGTCCAACCTGCGCCTGAAGAAGGTGAAGGAGCGCTTCCAGTCCAGCCGGGACAAGGGCGATCTGCAGGATGTCGCGAACACGATCGAAACCGAGATCCGCTTTTCCGGCCTGGAAAACGACGAGGAACTGAAGCACCTGATCGAGGAGCGCTTCGGCATTCCGTTCGGACGGCTGTAGCACGCCGGCCCTCCAGAACCGCTCGGCCGGCTATCGCAGCCGGCCGAGCGGGCGCCCCGCCGTTCCCGACCCGGCATCCCACACGCTCCGGCTAGCCCGCAACCCCCGCGCACTTCTTGTTTGACATTCGTTGCGAATCTGTCATAATCGTCGGCATCACGTCCCTGTACCGGCCTACCGCTACGCTACGAGTGGCAGAGGCCAACAGATTCTGTGCGCCGGAGGTTTGAGGGATCGGCCTGGGCAATCCGGCCTCTCACTGCGAATGCGGTGGTTGGTCGTCGGTTGTAATGCATCTATTTGAAATGAAGCATCTATTATAAAATTTACCAAACAAACCCAGTTGGCGGCGAAGCAAATGCGACTGATCGCTTCCCACCTTGAGGGAAGCCCGCCAGCTAAGTTGTTGACCTTCCGGTCTTGGGAGCAATCCAGGTCGATCAGAACCCGTGGCCATGGCGCAAGCGACTGGATAGATGCACGTTCCCAGAAAATTACAAAACCAACCCAGTTGGCTGAATTGGGCAGGGCGGCAAATTGCGGCCAAACCAACTGCGCTAGTGATGGATGATTGATTAAGTTTGCTAAGTTATCCCGTAATAATCTGAAGATTCGATTGATGTGACACGCCCAGTGGGACCCGCCTGCGAGACTCTCACGACCAGAAACATCGATTGTCCAGGGAGTGGCAATGACGACATTGACGCGAATCTTCCCGGTGGTGGGCCGGGTGCTGCTGAGCCTGATTTTCGTGGCCATCGCCGTGGGCAAAGTCGCGGGCTGGTCCGGGTTTTCCCAGTACATGGAGTCCAAACACCTGCCCGTCATTCCGGTGTTGCTCACGGTGTCCATAGCGGTCGAGTTTGCCGGCGGTCTCTCGGTCTTGTTGGGCTGGCGGGCGCGCTCCGGTGCGCTGCTGCTGCTGGTGTACCTGCTTCCCGTGACGGCCTCGTTCCACGATTTTTGGCAATTGCAGGGCATGCAGGCCCAGATCGAAACGATCAATTTCCTCAAGAACGTGGCGATCATGGGCGGCCTGCTGCTCATCGTCGCGTTCGGCCCCGGACCCTACAGCGTGGATTCCTGGCGGCGCCGCCGCCGCAACGCGTCCCCGGGCGCGTAGCGCAAGACGCCACGCTCCCCGGCCCCGTGACCCGAGACCTTTCGCTGCAAGGAACCGTTCGATGTTGATTGTGCGCAAATCCGCCGACCGGGGGCACTTCGACCATGGCTGGCTGGACACCTATCACAGCTTCTCCTTCGCCGATTACCACGACCCCAACTACATGGGATTCCGGCACTTGCGGGTGATCAACGAGGATCGCGTGGCTCCCGGGCAGGGCTTCGGCACGCACCCGCACCGGGACATGGAGATCCTCACCTACGTGCTGGAGGGCGCGCTCGAGCACAAAGACAGCATGGGCAACGGCTCCATCATCCGCCCCGGGGACGTGCAACGCATGACGGCGGGCACGGGAGTCACGCACAGCGAGTTCAACCCCTCCGCGGAAGATCCCGTGCACTTTCTGCAGATCTGGATTCTGCCCGAACGGCGCAACCTGACGCCGGGGTACGAGCAGAAGACGGTCCCGGCGCCGCGGCTGGAGAGCGGGCTGCACCTCGTGGCGTCGCGGGACGGCCGGGAGGACAGTGTCACCGTGCATCAGAATGTGGCGCTCTACGCCGGACGGCTGGCGCCGCGGCAGGCAGTGAGCCATCCGTTCGTGGAAGGCCGCTACGCCTGGCTGCAGGTGGCGCGGGGCTCCCTCACGGCCAACGGGGAACTGTTGCAGGCGGGCGACGGCGCGGCCATCGCGGGGGAGACGCGCCTGAACCTGGAAGCCCTCGCTCCCGCCGAAGTGCTGGTATTCGATCTGGGGTGACGCCCCGCCGCTGCGATCGGGCGCCGTTGTGCCGATTGGACACGACGGTCGGTCCTGGGTATAAAGTTGGCATTCCACCACAGCATCGGGATGACGGGTTGGGGCGCTTGCTCTCCGGCCCTGTGGCACGCAAGGATGCGTCTGTCGTCATCCGGCGCCGGGTGTGGCATGCGCGCCCGCGCGGGGGGGCAACCCGCATCACCTTCATCGTGGCCCGACCGATGGCTCGCCCAACAACCGTCACCCGCTCCGAGATTCCGCCGGCCTTCAACGTCGCCGACTTCTTCATCCTGCCGCACCAGCAGTCGCGGGGCGGCCGTCCCTATATGTACTGCGGCGATCAGACCCTGACCTATGGGCAACTCCACCAGAACACCAACCGCGTGGGCAACGCCCTGCGGGAGTTGGGGGTGGGGATGGAAGACCGGGTGCTGCTGCTGATGCTGGAAAGCCTGCTCTTCCCGCCCAGCTTCTTCGGCGCGATCCGCATCGGGGCCGTGGCCGTGCCGGTGAACACCCTGCTCACCTCCAAGGACTATCTCTATTACCTGAACGACAGCCGGGCCAAGGTGCTGATCGTCGACCTGGCCCTCTGGCCGCAAATCGAGCCCATCGCGGGTCAGTTGCGCCATCAGAAACATATTGTCATCGCCAACGGGACGGTGCCGGGCCGGCCGAGCCTGGAGGCGCTGATGGCCAAGGCCAGCCCGGAGTTGCGCACTGAGCTAATGAGTCCGGACGACCCGGCCTTCTGGCTCTACACCTCCGGCAGCACGGGCGCTCCCAAGGCCGCGGTGCATCTTCACCACGACATGGTGTACGTGACCGACCACTTCGTCGAGCCGGTGCTGGGGTTGCGGGAGGACGACCTGGGTTTTTCAGCCGCCAAGTTCTTTTTCGCCTATGGCCTGGGCAACAGCCTGTATTTCCCCTTGGCGGTGGGGGGGCGCACGGTGGTGCAGCCGGCGCGGCCCACGCCGGAAGTGTGCTTCGCGATCCTGGAACGCCACCGGCCTACCGTGTTCTACGGTGTGCCCACGCTGTACAACGCGATGCTGAACACCTACGAGGCGTGGCTGGCCGGCAAGAGCAATCCGCCCGCCAAGCTGCCCAAGCTGGACTCCCTGCGTTTCTCCGTTTCCGCCGGGGAATCCCTGCCGCCGGAACTGTTCACCCGCTGGAAGAAGC
>JBGPEV010000159.1:0-6806 GCA_041482995.1 bacterium
AATCAGCACCGGCACGTGGATAAAGCAAATTTCGATGAAGTCGAGGAAGAAGCCCGCGAAGAAGATCACCGCCATGACGATCGCCAGCACCTCCCACTTGCCGAATCCCAGGTGCGCGATGAATTCGCGGATCATGTCATCGCCGTGCAGCCCGCGGAACACCAGGCCGAAGAGCTGCGCGCCGACCAGGATGATGAACACCATGCTGGTCAGCCGCACGGTCGTGCGGGAGGCGCTCAACATCATGGCATAGGTATACTTGCCGTTGAGAATGACCAGGATCATCGCTGCCAGGGCGCCCAGGCCGGCAGCCTCGGTGGGTGTGGCCACACCGGCGAAGATGGACCCCAACACCGACATGATCAGGGCCAGGGGATGGACCATGGAGCGCAGCATGCGCCGGCGAAACTGAGCAGGATCAATGGCGTCCAGTTCTGCTTGCGGGATGGCGGGCGAGGATTTCGGATTCAACCATCCATTGAGCAGCACATACGACAAGTACAGCGCCACGAGCACAAAGCCGGGCAGAATCGCGCCGGTGAACAGGTCGCCCACCGAGACCTTGATGATGTCTCCCAGCACGACCAGCACGATGCTGGGCGGAATGATTTGCCCGAGGGTCCCTGAGGCGGCAATGACACCGGTCGCCAAGACCGGCGAATAGCCACGGCGCATCATGGAGGGCAGGGAGATCAACCCCATGGTCACCACGGTCGCGCCCACCACGCCCGTGGAAGCCGCCAGCAGCGCGCCGACGATGATCACGGACATCGCCAGCCCGCCGCGCAGGCGCCCGAAGGCGAGCGCCATGGTCTCCAAGAGCTCCTCGGCCAATCCCGAACGCTCCAGGATCACCCCCATGAACACGAACAAGGGCACCGCGATCAACGTTTGGTTGGTGATCACCCCCCAGATGCGCAGCGGCAGCAGTTCGAAGAAGATGAAACCGAAGCCGAGAAACCCGAACAGCATCGCCAAGGCGCCGATGGTGAAGGCGACGGGATAGCCGATCATCAGGAAGCCGAACAGGAAAACGAACATCCAGCCCGGCAAGAAGTCCATGAACCAACCCATCTACTTGCCCTCCTGAGTTCGAATGACCTGAATCTTCTTGAAGATCTCGGCGACGCCCTGGAGCAGCAGGAACAGAAACCCCAGGGGAATGAAAACCTTCAGGATGTACCAAGCCGGCAACCCCCCGGGATCCGGAGAGCTTTCTTTGAACTCCCACGAGGCGATGATGAAGCGGCGGGACGTGAGAATGACCAGCAGAGAGAATGGAAATAGGAAGATGAACGAGCAGACGACGTCGACCCAGGCCTGCCAGCGCTTGGGAATGAGGGAGTAGACGATGTCGACCCGCACATGATCGTTGTACAAGTACGTGTATCCGGCAGCCATCAGGAAGATGATGGAGAACAGCCACCAAGTGGTCTCATCGACCATGGGGTTGCCGAAATCGAACCACCACCGGAACAACGCGTTGAAAGCGACAATCAACGTCAGGAGGATCATCAGCCAAGCCATGGCGCGGCCGATGTACTCGTTGGTCCAGTCAATCCAACCGGCAATTCGTTTCATCGTCCACCGGGTTTCATCGGGAATTTCGCAAAGTAGCCCACCGGTTGCGCTCGTAACCGACAGGCCTGCTGGCCGAAGCCCCTGAAAAAGCGATAATCCCGATTATCCGAACAGGGGCGTGAAGTCAACAAATTGCCACAATCCGCGCGCCTGTTTTTTGGGACACTGCAGGGGAAGCCTGGGCGACGCGCGGCCAGTCCCGGGCGATTGAGGTAAGCCGGCCGATATCGCAGGCTTGTCCACACCGTCCGCAGGCTTGTCCACACTGGCGCCGTGGGCTCTCGATCGCGGCCGCTGGGGCGCTCCCGAATGCCCCATCCCGTGTTTCTCCGCGAGCCGCGTGGGAGGCGTTTCGATGCATTCATCCTGCGTGGCAAACCCTCAAACCTCAATTCGGTGACACATGGCCAAGCAGATTCTCCCTTTGGGTATTCCGCTCGCGACGTCCGGGCCGTACTCTGGCAAGGTGGCGTTCTCCAACGGGGTGCGCATCGGCGGCGGGGAATTGCTCTTCATCTCGGGGCAGTTGGCCTACGACGATGCGCGCAATCTCGTGGGCAAGGGGGACGTGAAGTCGCAGACGCGGCAGGTGCTGCGGAACATCAAGAAGGTGCTGGATTGGGCTGGGGCGACGCCGGCGGACATCGTGAAGGTGACCGTGTTCGTAAAGGACATCTCCAAGTTCCGCGAAATCCACGATGCCCGCCTGGAGTTCTTTCATCCCGATCACCTTCCGGCGTCGACCATGGTCGAGGTCTCCAAATTCGTGCATCCGGATGCGCTGATCGAGATCGAGGCGATCGCGGTTCTGCCCGCGTAATTACTGGGTCAGACCTGATAGACCTCCACACCGCCGGGCGTGTGCACCGTGAGCCGATTGCGGGGCGCGTCGGGGCTGGCCTCGCAATGCCCGATCACCCGTACCTCCAGGTGCAGGGCACTTGCGAGGCGCTCGACCTCGGGCACCAGCGCGGGGGCGCCGATGATCTCCATGCGGTGCCCCATGTTGAACACCTGATAGAGTTCCCGCCACGCCGTGTTGGTGACGCGCCGGATGGTCTGGAACAGCGGAGGCGGGGGAAAGAGGTGGTCCTTGACGTAGTGAATCCCCCGCCCCGCGCGCAGGCACTTGGTCTGTCCGCCGCCGGTACAATGCACCAGCGCGGAGATTCGATCGGAGCGTAGCCGGAGCAACTCGACCAGCAGGGGCGCGTAGGTGCGCGTGGGGGAGAGCAGCGCCTGGCCCACGGTCACCGGCGTGCCCGGCAAGGGATCGGCCAGCCGGAATGGGCCGCTGTACCGCAGCGCAGGCTCCAGGTCGGGATCGAAGGTCTCCGGAAAGCGTGCGGCGTATTCCGGATGCAGCAGGTCGTGCCGCGCGGAGGTGAATCCGTTGCTGCCGATGCCGGCGTTGTAGCGGGACTCGTAGGTGGTCTGGCCAAACGACGCCAAGCCGATGATCACGTCGCCGGGCTGGACGCGGTTGTTGGCAATAACGTGGTCGCGCCGCATGCGCGTCACGACCGTGGCATCCACCATCAGCGTTCCCACCAGGTCCCCGACATCGGCCGTCTCTCCGCCCGTGGAGATAATGGTGATGCCCCACTCCCTGAATTGGCGTGCCAGCCCCTCGTAGCCGGCGATGATCTCCCCCAGCACTTCCCCCGGGACGCGCCGCGCGTTGCGGCCGATGGTGTTGGAGAGCAGGAAGGGTCCGGTCGCACCCACGCACAGCAGATCGTCCAGGTTCATCACCAACGCGTCCTGGGCGATCCCCCGGAACACGGAGACGTCACCGGTATCCCGATAGTAGAGATAGGCGAGCGCGCTCTTGGTGCCTGCGCCGTCGGCATGCATGGCCAGGCACCACTCCGGGTCTCCGGTCAGGTCGTCGGGCACGATCTTGCAGAACGCGCTGGGAAACAGCCCGGGGTCGCTGCCCGCGATGGCCGCGTGCACGTCTTCCTTCTGGGCGGAAACTCCGCGGGATTTGTAGCGGTCCATCGCATTCAACCAGGGGGCATTCAGGCGCCGGGTGGTGCGTGCTCGTCTGCGCCACCATGCCAGATCGGGCCGAGCTTTGCCTAGCGCCGGACGCTTGCGGCAGACGCCGGCAACCGGCGGTGCGGTAGTGGGTCAATTTCCAGTCGAACAGCGGATTCCTCGCAACTGCGCTCGGAATGACGGCGTTGGTGTCACCCCGAGCGCAGTTGCGAGGGGTCTGCTGTTTCCCAACCCTCGGCGTCCAGGCAAACTGACCCACTACCGGCGGTCCTGAGTGCTACGGTTTTGGCGGTGCCTGTGATACCCAGAAATGGTGTGGTGTCTTTTCCCATCCCCCGCCGGAGGTGCGGTCCGCGCCGTTCATGCTGATTCTCCCCGCCATCGATCTGAAGGCCGGCCACGCCGTGCGCTTGCTGCAGGGCAAGGCCAACCAGGAGACGCGTTACAGCAACGACCCCGCAGCCGTCGCCCGCTCCTTTGAGCAGGGGGGAGCCAAGATGCTGCACGTCGTGGACCTGGACGGCGCCTTCCAGGGCAAATCCGCCAATCGCGCCGTCATTCAGGCCATCCGGGCTGCCGTCGCCATTCCCATCGAGGTGGGCGGCGGCATGCGCAGCCGGGCCGATATCGACGCCATGCTCGCCCTGGGCGTGGATTCCGTGATCGTGGGGACCTGGGCCGTGCGCGACCCTTCCACCGTGGAGGCGGCCTTGCATGCCTTCGGAGCGGAACGGGTACAATTGGGGATCGACGCCCGCGACGGCCGCGTCTCGGTGCAGGGCTGGGAGGAAAGCACCGCCCTTGATGCCGTGATGTTCGCCCTGGAGTGGAAGGCCCGGGGGGTGCAACGGGTGATCTTCACAGACATCGCCCGCGACGGCACGTTGCAGGGGCCGAATCTGGCCGCCGTCCGCCAGTTTGCCCAAGCGACCGGCCTGCGCGTCACGGCGTCCGGCGGGGTTTCCTGCCGCGCCGATGTGGAGCGGCTGCGGGAACTGGAACCCTTGGGCGTGGACCGGGTGATCGTGGGCAAGGCGCTCTACGAGGGCACGGTCACATTGGCGGAGATCGTCTGATGCTGGTCAAGCGGATTATCCCCTGCCTGGACATCAAGGAAGGACGGGTCGTCAAGGGCGTGAGCTTCGTGGGGTTGCGTGACGCGGGCGATCCGCTTGAGCTGGCACAACGGTACAACGACCAGTCGGCCGACGAATTGGTGTTCCTGGACATCACGGCCAGTCACGAGAACCGGGGATTGACACTCGATCTGGCGTCCCGTTTGGCACGCGTGCTGTTCATCCCCTTCATGATTGGCGGCGGAATTTCCACCCTGGACGAGATCCACCGCATCGTCACCGCCGGGGCGGACAAGGTGTCGCTGAACACGGCGGCAATCCAGACTCCAGATCTGATCTCTCAGGGTGCGGAGCGATTCGGGTCTCAGTGCATCGTGGTCGCCATCGACGTGAAGCGGGCGGGTGACCACTGGGAGGTCTTCACCCACGGCGGTAGAAGGCCCACCGGGAGGGACGCCTATCTCTGGGCCAAGGAAGCGGAGCGCCGCGGGGCCGGCGAAATCCTGCTCACCAGCATGGACCAGGACGGCCGGCAGACCGGGTTCGACCTGGAAATCACCGCCAAGATCAGCGGCAACGTCCACATCCCCGTGATCGCCTCCGGCGGCGGGGGCACGGTCCAGCACTTCCACGATGCGCTGACGGTGGGCAGGGCGGATGCCGTGTTGGCCGCAACCGTGTTCCACTACGGCCAGATGACGGTTCCCCAACTCAAGCAGGAGTTGCACCGGCGTGGTATTCCGGTTCGGCTAACGCCGCCCGAATCCGCCGGTTGAATCCAAACCCCTTCGTCTCGGGCGAAACAAGCCGCCGCTAGGACGGCTGTTGCATCTGACAAGTCTTGCACCGGCCGTGGAACAGGATGTCGTAGGATTTCACTGCAAATTCAGCAATAGCGGGCATTTGAGTCAAGGCCTCGAGCGGCGCTTCCACGTGCACGTCCTGAATCCGTCCGCAATCGGCACAGACCAGGTGATGATGGGAGTCCATGTTGGCATCGTAGCGCGCCACGTGGCCTTCGGTGGAAACCCTGCGCAGGAACCCGTGCTTATTGAATTGGTCGAGTATCTTGTACACCGTGCCCAGCGAGAGGGACGGCAACTGAGTGCGAATGGTCGAGTAGACCTCTTCCGGCGTGGGATGCGTGTCTGTCCCCGCCAGCATGGAGTAGACTGCCATGCGCTGATGGGTGACCTTCAGGCCGGCGCGGCGGCACGCCTCGGGAAAATCGGTAATGCGCCGTTCCACAACGTGACGATCCATCCGCTCCATCGTTCTTTGCAGTGTCATGTTTCCGCCTTGGGCGCGATGCGCCGCGAATGTTCTCTCCAGCCAGCGCGAACCCCTCGCGGTAAGGCCGTGTTGAGAACGATAATAATTATTACATTGTCCCCCATCCCTGTAAAGACAAAGACTATCTTTTCGGGCATCCTCCCCTCACCGATTCATAATCAATCTCAGCCAACAGCAATATGCGATTTGTCAGTACCCGAGGAGCGCGCGCGTGTGATTTCCGCACGGCGGTAATGACCGGCTTGGCGCCGGACGGGGGGTTGTTCGTGCCGGAAACCATCCCCGATTGCTCTGCCCGCCTACGGGAGTGGCGGAATTGCCCGTTCGCTGAGCTGTTTCAGACCATCATCACCCCGTACGTCGGGGATGAGATCCCCCAGGATACGCTCAAACGGTTGGTCCAAGAGGCGTTTTCCAGATTTGACCACCGGGAGGTAACCCCGCTGGTGCAGGTGGGCCCGCTTCATCTGTTGGAGCTCTTTCACGGCCCCACGCTCGCATTCAAAGACGTGGCGCTGCAGTTTCTGGGATTTCTCTTCGAGCATTTGCTGGAGGTGACCGGGCGCCATCTCACCATTGTCGGCGCGACCTCGGGGGACACGGGCAGCGCGGCCCTCCACGCCCTGCGGGGCCGGCGCAACCTGGAGGTATTCATCCTGTTTCCCCACGGGCGGGTGAGCCGGATGCAGGAATTGCAGATGACCACGGTGGCCGACGCCAATGTGCACTGCATCGCCGTGGAAGGCACCTTTGACGATGCTCAGGACATCGTGAAGGGCATGTTTAACGACCGGGCATTCAACGAGCGCTACCAGTTGAGCGCTGTGAACTCCATCAACTGGGCACGGGTGA
>JBGPEV010000160.1:0-6753 GCA_041482995.1 bacterium
CCTTCCGCGAAGGCGGCGCTGCCCAGCAGGTCCCCCAAGCGCGGGACGCGGATAGCGCCGGGCAGCAAAGGATGGGGCTCCGCCGCCACGCCCTCCTCCGCCAGACGCGCGATCAGGGCGGCCGGGGTCACGCGCTGCGTTTCCACCCGCGCGGAGAGCGCCTCGAACCGGGCATTGGCCTCGCACACGGCTTGCGTGCGTTCCGGGCCGTAGCGGCGCGTCCAGCGCTCCACCAGCCAGTCGGGGTGGGACGTACGCACGGCCAGGGAATAGCCCAAGGCGGGGTCGCGCCCCGCCGCGCGCTCCCGCAGGGCGGCCCGCAGCAGCGCATTGACCAGTCCCTTGGCCGATCCGCACCCGAGCGCCACCACCGTTTCGACGGTTTCATAGACGACGGCGTGCTCGGGCAGGCGCAGCACGTGCAGTTGCAGCAGGCCCAGCATGGCCGCCGCGGCCACGGGCGGGTCCAGTTGGGCCAGCGGCCGCTGGGCGAGCCGCTCCACCTCGGCCTCCAGCCAGCGCCGGTGGCGGACCAGACCGCGCAAGAATCGGGTGTACGCACGCGCCCCGTCGCTGCCAGGGTCGATCCGGGGCGGATCGGCCTCCAGCGTCCCGCCGGCCGCGAAGCGCAGGTAGGCGCGCAGCACGGCCAGCCGGATGGGATCGGCGGCCCGGCGGGCGGGCTTGGTACGGGTACGGGACAACCGGCGCGGATGGGGCATAACGGGGAATGTCCGGGGAAAGCCAACGGTCGGGCGGCAGCGCGGCGTGCCGCCGCCGCCGCACCACCTTGCCAGAGCGCCGGCGAAAGGGGTAGCCATGATCCCACTCACCGTGCAGCACCGCGCGGCACCCGGCGGCGGCGCGCCCGCGCGAGGCAGCGAACCACACGGCGCTGGAGGGGCCATGGATGCTCGCCGCTATACCCTCGTGGACAGCCCCCTCGGGCCGATTCTCGTGGCCGGGGATGGCCAGGGCCTGAGGCGCATCAACTTCCAGGCCGGCAACGCGCCCGTGGTGATTCCCGCCGACTGGGAGCGCGACGACGCGGCCCTGCACGACGCAGCCGGGCAACTGCGCGCCTATTTTGCCGGCCGCCTGCACGCCTTCGAGCTGACCCTGAATCCGCAAGGCACGCCCTTCCAGCAGCAGGTGTGGCGGGAACTGCGGGCCATCCCCTATGGGGAAACCCGCACCTACGGCCACTTGGCGGAGCGCCTGGGCCGGCCCACGGCGTCGCGGGCCGTGGGCGCGGCCAATGGGCGGAATCCCCTGCCGATCGTGGTGCCCTGCCACCGCGTGATCGGCAGCACGGGCAAATTGACCGGCTTTCACGGGGGCCTGCACTTGAAGGACTTCCTGCTGGGCCTGGAACGCCGCCACGCCCATCAGCCCGCCGTGCAAACGGAACTGTTCTGAGAGAAGCGAACGAAACTTCTGAACCACAAAGGACACGAAGGACACAAAGAGAATTTCGCTCCTTGCGGTGGCAATCCTGAGAAAGGTGCCGGAGCGCGCCTCAACGCTCTGTTGGCCCAAATCGCGCGATGCATCGGCGGGAAAGTTTGCTGTTTTTCGTATTCCTTTGTGTCCTTTGTGTTGAGGTAGTTTGCAGTTCTGTTGGGAGCTCTAAGCCATGGCCCTCCATTCCCCGCCGGATACCCTGCAGCGGGCGGCGCTGGCCCTGTTGGGCGGCCGGCAGCCGCTGGTGCACGTGGCGCGGGAGGCGGGCTTCGCGGGGATCGCGCCCTTCGCCGCCGCATTCGGCGCCGCCTATCACGTGCAGCCCCAGGCGCTGCGCGGCTGGGCGGGGGCGGGGCGCTACCGCATCGGCTACGGCGGCCCCTTTCACTTGGAGCAGACCCTGCGCTATCTGGGCCGCGACCCGGAGAACCTGGCGGAACGGGTGCAGGGGCGGGCCTATACCCGGTTCTTTCCCCTGGACGGGCGCGCGGTGCCGGTGACGCTCACGTTTGGCGCTTCCGCCTGCACGGTGGACGCGACCCGTCCCCGCGCGGCGGTGCGGGCGCTGGACTTGCACCTGCTGCTCCGCCGTTTTCTGGGGTTGGAGCAGCCCCTGGCCGAGTTCTACCGCCTGGTGCAGGGGCATCGCGTGTTCGGCCCGCTCACGGCCGGCTTGCCGGGCGTGCGCATTCCCCAACTGCCCAGCCTGTGGGAGGCGCTCTGCTGGGCGGTCGTGGGGCAGCAGATCAACCTGGCGTTCGCCTACCGGCTGCGCAACCGGCTCATCGCGCTGGGCAACGGCGCCGACGCGGCCGCCGCGCTGGCCGCGCCCGATCCGCTGCCGTTCCCCACGCCCGAGCAGGTGCTGCGGCTGACGCCGGAAGGGCTGCGCGAGCGGCAATTCTCCCGCCAGAAGGCGGCCTACGTGCTGGGTTTGGCGCGCGCCTGCTCCGACGGCGTGCTGGACGAGGCCGCGTTGCGCCAACTGCCGCCGGAGGCCGCCGAGGCGGCGTTGCTAGCGCAGAAGGGCCTGGGCCCCTGGAGCGCCGCCTATGCCCTGATGCGCGGCCTGGGCCATCCCGATGCGCTGCCCATCGGGGACACGGGATTGCGCACGGCCCTGCAGCGCCAATTCCGCCTGCGGGAGCCCCCGGACGTGAAGCGCCAGCAGCGCCTGATGGAACCCTTCCGCCCCTACCGCAGCCTGGCCACGTACTACCTCTGGAAGAGCCTGAGCGCCCCGGCGGGGGACTGACGCGCCAACGTGCCGCAGGCGGGCAGGGACGCCCGCCACCACCCACTCAAGGGCGATTCCCACCTAACCTTGCCGGAGCTGTGCTGGGGACGAAGTCCCGGCGTGACCGCCCCCCGGTGGGTCTGTTATCGTGAGCGGTAAGCGGTGCCGGTATCGCCGCCCAACGACTTGCGACGGCCTGACATGCCCAAGTACTACGAGTTTGTGTTTGCCGCTTATGGCATCTGGATCGGAATTTTCGCGCTCTACCTGCTCTATCTCTTCCGGCGGCTCCGCTCCGTGCGCCGGGCGCTGGACCGGCTGGGCGCCGGATCGCGCCGCTAGCCCATGATTACCCTCTCCGGCGTCGGGATGCGCTTCGGCGCCCACGTGCTGTTCGACCAGGCAACCTGGCAACTGCACCCGGGCGCCCATTATGGCCTGGTGGGCGCCAACGGCACCGGCAAATCCACCCTGCTGAAGCTGATGGCGGGTCAATTGCCGCCGGATTCCGGCGCCATCTCGCGCCCCAACGGACTGCGCCTGGGCATGTTGCCGCAGGACCAAACCCGCTTCGACAGCGTGTCCCTGCTGGACGCCGTGTTGATGGGCAAACCGCACTTGTGGGACGCCTTGCACGAGAAGGAGCAACTTCTCGCGCACGGCGTCCATGCCGGCACCGACGACGCGGCGGGCCACCGTCTGGCGGAATTGGAATCCGTGATCGCCGACAATGGCGGCTACGCGGCGGAGGCCGCCGCGGCGGCGCTGCTGAGCGGCTTGGGGTTGAGCGAGGAGCGCCACCGCCGGCCCATGGGCGAGCTTTCCGGGGGCTTCCGCCTGCGCGTGCTGCTGGCGCAGACCCTGTTCCTGGAGCCCGAGTTGTTGCTCCTGGACGAGCCCACGAACCATCTGGACTTGCCCTCCATCCGCTGGCTGGAAAATTACCTGCGCGCCTTCCCCGGCACGTTCGTGCTGGTCTCCCATGACCGGCACTTCCTCAACGCCGTCTGCACGGACATCGCGGACGTCGATTACCAGGAGCTGCGGCTCTACCCGGGCAACTACGATGCCTTTGCCGCGGCCAAGGCGCTGGCCCAGGCGCAGAAGGAGACGGAGATCGAGCGGCTGGAGGAGAAGATCGCGGAAACGCAGAAGTTCATTGAGCGCTTCCGCGCCAAGGCCACGAAGGCGCGTCAGGCCCAATCCCGCAAGAAGCAGTTGGAGCGCATCGAACTGCCGGAGATCCGCCGGAGTTCGCGCCGCTGGCCGAGCTTCCAGTTCACGCCCCAGCGCCCGTCGGGCCGGGACGTGGTGACGCTGACGGGCATCGCCAAGGCGTTCCAGGGCCGCGCCGTGCTGGGGGGTGTCAACGTCACGGTGGAACGCGGCGAGAAGATGGCCGTGATCGGGCCCAACGGCGTGGGCAAATCCACGCTGCTCAAGATCGTCGCCGGCGTGCTGCCGCCCGATAGCGGGACGGTGAAGCTGGGCTATGAGGCGCACCTGGGCTACTTCGCCCAGGATCATCAGGAGCTGCTGAAGGGCAGCGGCTCCGCCTACGATTGGCTGATGGGAGGCAGTCCCAGCGCGGAAATCGGCACGGTGCGCGGCACCCTGGGCCGAGTGCTGTTCACGGGCGACGACGCGCTGAAGCGCCTGAGCACCTTGAGCGGCGGCGAATCCGCCCGGCTGCTGCTGGCCGCCCTGATGCTGCGCCACGACAATCTGCTGGTGCTGGACGAACCCACCAACCACCTGGACCTGGAGGGGCGCGAGGCGTTGATGCACGCCCTGCGGGACTATGCCGGCACGCTGATCGTCGTCAGCCACGACCGGCACTTCGTCTCCTCCGTGGCCACCCGCATTCTCTCCCTGGGGGCCGGCACGATGGAGGACTTCGTCGGCCGCTACGAGGATTACCTGGCGCAGCAGGGCGCGGACTGGCTGGACGCCGCCACCCGCCCCGCTCGCCTGCCGTCCACCGGCGCCGGCGCACCCGCCGCCGGGCCTTCCACCTCCGCCCAGGCCTTCACGGACCGCAAGGAGCGGCGGCGCGAAGAGGCCCGGCTGCGCAAGGCCGTGGAGCGGCTCGAAGCGCGCGTGGCCCGGCTGGAAGCCGCGCTGGCGGAAACCGACCGGCGCTTCGCCGCGCCCGAGTACTTCCAGGCGACGGCCTGGGCCCAGGTGCAGGAAGAGCAGGCGGCGCGCCGGGAGCAGGAGGAGCAATTGCAGGCCGCTATCGCGGAATGGGAGGCGGCCGCGCAGGCCCTGGAATCCATGCAGCAGGCTTCCTGAGGAGCGTGCGCTGCGTGGCGCGCCCCGCGCTCACGCCGGGGGGGCGCGCCGTGGCGGCAAGGTTTCGTACAGGCTCGTGTAAAGCGGAATCTGGCGTTCCCGCAGCACCTGGAGCAGGTGCAGCAACAGCCGGCTGTGCACCTCGCGCCGCCGCCGCGCCAGCGCGGAGAAGCGCACGGCGATCGCCAGCAGCTGGTGGCCGGACGGTTGCTGGACCATGCGGGCATAGGCGATGGGCGTCACGGGCGGATTGCGCGAGGCGTATTGCTCCGCCAGCTTGCGCACGGCCCGGCGCGCCTGCTCGATGTCCTCGTGCAGCAGCCGCTCGGCTTCGGCCGCCAGCAGGGACGTCAGCGCGGCGCCGTCCACGTCCGGCGGGAACGCCAACTCCATCTCATCCCACAGGTACTGATGGCCGCGCGTGAGGTTGTAGACGGCATATTGGGTCAGCCAGATGTGCGGAAACACCGCCACGCGTCCGGTGCTCTGCTTCTCCACCCCGTCGTAGGCCACCTCCATCACCCAGGTGTGGAGCAGGCCGATGTCGATCACGTCGCCGGACAGCGTGTGGATGCGGATGCGGTCCCCGATGTCGTACTGCTTCACCACCGAGAGCGTCAGCCGCGCGGCCAGGCCCAGGAACACCTCCTTGTTGACCAGCAGCGTGGCGGCCAGTAAACCGGTCAGCAGCAGGCTGACCGCCTTGAGTTCATCGATCCACACGGCCACGATCAGGGCCGCGCCGACGAAGAACACCAGATTGCGGGAAAGCCCCCAATAGCCCTGGCGGATTTCCGGCCGGGAGACCAGGCGCCCGATGTGCCATTTGAGCACCACGTACAACAGGTAGCCGCCGGCCACGATCGCCGCGGTGGTGGCCGCCTGATGCCCCTTCGGCCAGAGGCGCAACACTTCGTAGAAGTCGGCGACGGTCATAGAGGTTGATTCCTGCAAACGGGGGCGGTGGGGCGCCCCGGGGGGCTGGGCCCGGTATGCATTGCCGCACCCGGACCTGTCTGTTACCCTTGAACGATCCTGAGTCTCAAGCGCTCTTGGGCCCCGGAGCGGAGGTGTGGTATCCACCCGCTGCCGTGCCGTCGGGAGCACTGGGCCGATACCAGACCGCCGCGCCCGCTGGCAATGGCCGGGGGTGACCGCTCAAGAGATTGCCACCCGGGTTTCCCATGAAGCGCCTCGCCGCCGGTCGCCAGGAATCCACTGAGCATACGCCGGTGCGGCCCCGCTACAAGTCCGCGCGCGGGGGATTTGCGCGGGAGCGCTCGCGCTTCGTGGAGTTTCTCGAACACAAAGGCCTGAAGCTGACCCGCCAGCGGGAACTGCTGGTGGAGGAGATCTTCAGGGGCGACGGCCATTTCGAGGCGGAAGAACTGGTGGAGCGGATGAAACACCGTGACGCCCGCGTTTCCCGCGCCACCGTCTATCGCACCCTGGAATTGCTGCAGGAATGCCTGCTGGTGGAAAAGGTGAACTTCGGCACGTCGCGTTCCTTCTATGAGCACGTGCAATTGGGGCAGCACCACGATCACATGATCTGCACGCGCTGCGGGACGGTGATCGAGTTCTTCGAGGACCGGCTGGAAGCGCTGCAGGAAGAAATCTGCCGCAAGCACGGGCTGGAACTGACCCACCACTCCATGCGCCTGTTCGGCCTCTGCAAGCAGTGCCGCCAGGGCAAGGCCAACTAGAAACGCACCCCCGCCGTAGGGGCGACCGGCGGTCGCCCGTCCCGGGCGGTC
>JBGPEV010000161.1:0-6716 GCA_041482995.1 bacterium
ATTCAGCGTAAACGTTCCGACGGCCAGGATTCATAATGAAGGGCCAGGGTGCCTGTCCCCTGGGTGCAATGGCAGGTGCGGAGGACCTTACATCCAGCAGTACTAGGGATTTCACGCGGTTTCGCCCAGCGCTGGCCTCGCCTACACCACCCCCTCCAGAGCCGCCACGGCCCGCTCGTAATCGCCCTGATCGCAGTAGACGTTCTCGATCGTGAACACCTGGTTGTAGCGCACCAGCAGGCCGGAGACCTCGTGCAGGGGGCGGTTGCGGGTGCGGCCCAGCGTCGTCTCTTGCACGTAGATGGGGGTAACGCCCTCCAAGCCCAGGGTCGATAGCCGGCGCTGTTCCCGCAGGTGCACCACGTCGATCTTCGCCTCGCGCAGCCGCTCCAAGATGGCATCTCGCCGTTCCTGATAGGCGGGATCGTGCAACTCCAACAGGCGGCGCATGGGCTGGCGGTTGACGATGCGCTGGGACCAGCGCGCGGTGCGGGCGCGGTACAGCAGGGCCGTCACCAAGTCCTCCCGCGCAGCCAGCAGGTTCTCCAGGCTTCCGTCGATCGTGAAGTCGATCTCCCCGTCCTGCACCGCCCGGGTCAGGTAGTACTCGAAGGCCAGCAGCGTCTTGTGAAAGTACACCTGCATGGCCATGTGGAAGCGGGCCATCAGAAAGTTCTCGTAGGTATAGAGCGCGCTCCGGTCCAGCGCCATCACCCGGCCGTGGGGGGTTTCGACGCTGGCGAGGGAGCGGATCAGCCGTTCCAGGTCGAAATGCCCATAGGTGACCCCCGCGAAGTGGGCGTCCCGGGGCAGGTAGTCCATGCGGTCCGCGTCGATTTCGCCGCTGATGATCTGCTTCAGCACCGGATATACGCCCCCAGTGCCGTTCCCCCCACCCAGGCGCTCCGTGGGCACCACGCTATCGTCGATCAGCGCACAGATGTCCCGCGCTTCGTCCAGGCTCAGCAGCGGCGGAGACTCGTGCGCCAGGGCATGGATCGCCGCGACGGAGAAATCCTCATGGGTCGCCCGCTCGGTCAAGGCCAGGCGGCGGTACCAGTCCCGGGGCAGGGGCAGCCGCCCCTTGTTGGGCAGCAACGCCTCGAACGTGTGGGAAAACGGCGGATGGCCGGAATCGTGCAACAGGCCGGCCAACCGCACCACCGTGCGCCAGTAGTCCCGGTTGTCACCCCCGGCGCCTCCGGTCTCCAGGGTCGGCACAATCTGGTCGAACACCCGTCCCGCCAGGTGCATCACGCCCAGGCTGTGGTTGAACCGGGTGTGGGTGGCTCCCGGAAAGACCAGCGACGCGAGCCCCAACTGGGAGATGCAGCGCAGCCGCTGCACCAAGGGGTGGTTGATAATCTGCCGCTCCCGCTCGCTGAACGGAATCGTGCCGTGAACGGGGCACCGCACTTCAAAGGAGGCGCGCGCTTCGTGGTCCATGTCATCAGCGGCCCGGCGTGCCCCGCATTGGGGGCTAGAACCGGCGGCCGGGGCCGCCCCTGACGGCGCCGCCCGCCGCGCGGCAGTTTGACATTTCGCCGACCCCACGGAAACATCAGGGAGGCGCTCAGTCGCGGGACAGTTTCGCTTGATCGTAGCACACCAGCCCGTCCGGAAGGAGCCTTGATGCGCATTGAAATCGAATATTGCGGCGTTTGAAACTACCTGCCTGAAGCGACCCGGGTGGCCGCTGAGGTGAAGCGCGTGGTGTCCGTCGACAGCCGGCTGATCGCCGGCAAGGACGGGATCTTCGACGTGAAGGTGGACGGGAAGGTGATCTTCTCGAAGGACAAGGAATACCGCTTCCCCGAGGAGGGGGAGATGGCCCGTCTGCTGGGCGCCCGCTGACCGGTCCGATCCGGGGCGCCCTGCTCCTGCCGGGTCGGCCCGCTTCCCGGGGCCGGCGTGGACAAATCCCCATTTCCGTGCGGTGCTCGCGCCAGACGGGCCCGTTCTGCCTCACGCCGCTCCCCATACGACCGGCCTGCGGTTTCGGAGACGGTGATTCGCTCGCTCAACTGGGAGACCGCGGATGCATGAATTTGTCACCGAAATGCTGGGAGACCACCTCCCGCGTTCACTTCACAAGATCGCCTCGACCTCGATCGAGATCGTGCTGATCTTCATCCTGGGTTTGATTCTCACGTGGGTGATCCGATTTGTTTTCCATCGGGCGGTGCTCGTCGTCCACAAGGTCGACGATGCCCTGGAGTCAGTGACCCCGGAGGATGCCCGCCGCGTCGCGACACTGCTGGGCGTGGTGCAAACCCTGGCCATCCTGGTGCTGTGGGGCCTGATGGGGGCCATGATGCTCGGTCAGGCGGGCGTTAATATCGGCCCGATCCTGGCCGGTGCCGGAATCATGGGTATCGCGCTCGGTTTCGGGGGCCAATACCTGGTGCGCGACCTCATTACGGGATTCTTCATCATCCTGGAAAACCACATCCGGCTGGGCGACTTCGTGTGGATCAACGGTACCGATGGTCTCGTCGAGCGCATCACCTACAGAGTCATCGTGCTGCGGGATCTGGAAGGCGTCCTGCACGTGTTTCCCCACGGTCAAGTCAACACCCTCGCCAATATGACGATGAATTGGTCATCGGCGCTGCTGGACATCGGCGTCGCCTACAAGGAGGATCCCGATCGGGTGATGGCCGTGCTGCGGCGGGAAGCGGCCACGATGGCGGCGGATCCGGCCTGGAGCCCCTGCGGCATGGCGCCGGCGGAGGTGTGGGGCATCGAGAACTTCGGCCCCTCAGAGGTGGTGATCCGGATGCGGATCAAGACGTTGCCCATGAAGCAGTGGGACGTGAAGCGGGAGTTCCTGCGCCGGATCAAGCTGGCGTTCGACCGCGAGGGGATCGAGATCCCCTTCCCGCACCGGTCGTTCTACCTGGGCTCGCAGCAAGGTCCCTTGCCGGTGCGCCTGGAATGGCCTACGAATGCCCCTGGGGCGGTGCTGCCCGGCGGTGCGGCACCGGCTGCCGGCCCCTGAACAGGCGGCCAGGGGCGTCCCCTGTTGCGCCGCCTCGCCGGGTACAAGCCCATTCGGGCGGAGGCTTGGCGGTTGCCCGCCGGGCCGGAATCTGGGTATACAGGGCTGGACGTTGCGCCGCGCCGCAGCGGACTCCAGCGCTGAACGGCGCCGCGCGGAACGAGCGAGCGCTGGGCGGTTCAAGGCCACGGACCCATGACGGGCGCTGGCCGGCCAGTCCAATCCAGCAATGCGCAAGGAGAGGGTAGCATGATCATTCACGAGCGAGAGCACGATCGGGGCGAGGGTAAATGGGACATCGCGACCACGCGCTACGTTTCCCTGCAAGGCGGCTCCCGATCGCGGCTGCCGGTGATCGACGATCCGGACTACCACCGCTATCCTGGCTTTGTCGGCGTCGATGAGCGCTTGAGCGAAACCCTCTACACCATCCCCGCGCTCTTCACCTACTTGGGCGGGAGGCCCGTGGTGGGGTCCGGGCAGGAAAGCGGGCTCACGAAGCTCATCCAGGATGAGACCCTCGCAAGACTGCAAAAGGAGAAGGAAGAAGAGGAAGAAAAGGCGAAGAAGGGCGGCTGAGCCGGGGTGTTACCCCCCCGTCCGTGAGGAGCCGCTACCGCTCCGCGTCACGAGATCGCCAACCACCTGCGCCAGCAGGTGGCCTCCGGTGGTGGGAACGCGCCCGTCCCGCTGCCAGCGCTGCAGCGTGCGGGTCGAGACCCCCAGCAATTGGGCCAGATTCTTCTGGCTGGCCATCTGCAATAGTGGCCCCAGCACCGCGCGCATGTCTGCCGCGGTTTCGGCGTAGATTCGCACCGTTCCCAATTCCACGCAGAAGGCGGCGGCTGGCCGCGCTTCCGGGAGGCCGGCCTCCACGAGCGGCGCAGGTCGAGCGGCGCGGACGATCCCTGTTGACCGGCGGATTCTGATCTTTTTCCGGGGTGTGCCCATTGCGCCCTGCTGGTGGCTGGTGGCTGGTGGAGGTGCGATATTTTCCAATATACTCGATAGTAGACGAATGTCAATATCATGCCCGTTCCCTTCCCCTGATCTTCGGCGCCGCCGCTGCTCCCTCCTGGGGAATGTCTGGGGCGCCTCGCTGGGCGCACAGGGCGGAACGGAATCGGCGGCAGGTGCCGGCGGCGCCCAGAGCAGGGAACCGGCTGCCACAGTTGCGCGTTTTCCAGCGGCCTGCGAAAACAGGAGCCAAGCGGGGCGCCGGTTCACGCGCGGCCCGCGCTGACGGCGAGCGCAATTCACACGGAGCCCGGGGTGGAGGACCTTTCGGTCAAGGATGCGGCGCTGCTGCTCCGGGTATCGGAAGATACGGTGCTGCGCTGGATCCGCCAGGGCGTGGTTCCCACCCACAAGACCCAAGGTGAATTCCGCTTTCAACGGGACGAGATCGAGAGTTGGGCGCGCCGGAACCGCATCGGCAGCCAATCCGCGCCCCAGGCCCCGCCTGCCACGGAAGACGTGCGCCTCTTGGCGGCGGTGGAACGGGGGCGGGTGTTCCGTGACGTCGCCGGCACTACGCCGGAAGCGGTGTTTCGGGAACTGATCAAGGTCTTTCCCTTCCCACGCGATGCCCATGAAGTCCCCCGGGAGGCACTGCTCGCTTCGCTGCTGGAGCGGGAAGCCCTGGTGACCACGGCAATCGGCAAAGGCATCGCGCTCCCCCACCCCCGTCATCCCCAGGATTGGGGGTTGGGCGAACCGGTCGTCGGGGTGTTCTTCCTCAAGCAACCCGTGGATTTTGGCGCCATGGATGGCCTGGGCGTGACCGTCCTGTTCGTCATTCTTTGCGGCACGGTGAAGGGCCACCTGACGATGCTCTCTCAGGTTTCCCACCTGGTGCACGATCCCGCCGTGCGGGACTTCCTTGCAACCCAGCCGGCAGCCGAAGCTTTGCTCGAGCGGATTCGAAATGCCCTTCCTCCTGCCTAGCCGGCGCGAATCGGAATCCGGCATTTCCGGCCTGGACCAGAGCCGGATGCACCGTCTGTCGGCCCGCGAGGCGGCGTTGCTGATGGCGCTCGCCGTCGTCGTCGGACTGTCCAGCGCCGCCGCGGCGGTCGTCCTCTACAAGGTCGTCAATCTGGCCGTTCACGGCATGGCGCCCCTGCACGGCCGGTTGGCCATGGTGTTCATTCCCGGCGCCGGCGCGGCGCTGGCCGCGGTGTACCTCAAGACGTGGTTGAAGGATGAAGCGGGCCACGGCGTGCCCGAACTGATCCGCTCGGCCACCGTCGGCGGGGGCCGCCTGCGGGTCGACCTGATGTACTCCCGGCTCATCTCCAGCCTGCTCACCGTGGGCAGCGGCGGGTCCGCCGGATTGGAGGGCCCGGTGGCCACCAGCGGGGGCGCCATCGGCAGCACCATTGCCCAACTCCTCGGCTTCAACGAACGGCGGCGCACCCTGCTGCTGGCGTGCGGGGCGGCGGGCGCCGTGGCGGCGATCTTCAACGCTCCGGTGACCGGCACCGTGTTCGCGCTGGAGGTGATCCTGGGAGAGTGGAGCGCCCTGGCCATCCTGCCCACCATGGTCTCGGCGGTCTCCGCCACCCAGTTCAGCCGCATTTTGCTGGGCAACCAGATCGCCTTCCCCCACCCCCTCCAGGCCTTCACCACGCTGGACCTGGCCGCCTGCCTCGCGCTGGCCACGGTGACCGGCGTGCTGTCGGTGCTGTTCCAGCGCGGGTTGAGTCTCACCGAGCGCCAGATGGAGCACTGGGTCGCCCGGCCCTGGCTGCGGGCCGGACTGGGCGGCGTCCTGGTGGGCGTGGCGGGATTCATCAACCCCGGCGTGTTGCACGACGGCTACCTGTCGGTGCAGGAATTCCTCAACGGAGTGACCCAGTTCTCGCTGCTGGCCTTGGGGGGATTCGTGGCGCTCAAGCTGCTCGCGTGCTGTTTGACGCTGGGCAGCGGCGGATCCGGCGGGGTGTTCGCGCCGAGCCTGGTGCTGGGCAGTGCCACCGGATTCGCGTTTGGCCGGGCACTCCAGGTGCTGCTGCCCGGCTGGAACAGCGCCTCGCCCTCGGCCTATGCACTGGTGGGGATGACGGGCATGGTCGCCGGTCTGATGCACGCGCCGCTGACCGGCATGTTCCTCGTGCTGGAGGTGACCGCCGGCTACGCGCTGATCTTGCCCGTGATGATCGTCTCCGTGCTGTCGATGATCACCAGCTTCTTCTTCGAGGAAGGTTCGGTCTACACGCGGGAGCTGATCGGCCGCGGGCTGCTGGCCCGGCGCGGCTCCGATCTGCACCTGCTGCGCACGATGGAACCCCGCGAATTGATCGACGCGGAGGACCTGGTGCTGCACGAGAGCATGCTCCTGGGCGAATTCGTGGATCTCTTCAAGCACGCCAAGCGCAACATCTTCCCCGTGATCGGCAAGGACTCGCGGCGCTGGATGGGCGTGGTGTACCTGGACGACATCCGCCCATACCTGTTCGACCGCGACATGTACGCCATCATGACGATGGGCTCCGTGATGCACGGCGATCTCCCCGTGATCGACGCGCGGGAGTCCGCCCTGTCCGCCATCCAGAAATTCGAGGCCTCAGGCGCCTGGTCCCTGCCGGTGATCGAGGACGGGAAGTTTCTGGGCATGATGTCCAAGTCGACCTTGTTCGACCGTTACCGGCGGGAGTTGATTGTTCACACCGCCTGACGCGCTTGCCCGCGCCGGGGGGTCAAACGCCGCACC
>JBGPEV010000162.1:0-6703 GCA_041482995.1 bacterium
CCATCTGCGCGCCCATGTTCTCCACCTTGTCTTCCAGTTCTACTTCCTTGGCCACCGTCACGCCGTCCTTGGTGACCAGCGGGGCGCCGAAGCTTTTCTCGATGACCACGTTGCGGCCCTTGGGCCCCAGGGTCACCTTCACCGCGTTCTCCAGCTTGGTGATGCCGCGCAGCAACCGGACACGGTTGTCGGTGCCGAACGAGATTTCTTTCGCTGCCATGTTCACGTTCCTTGGTTGATGGGTTGGTCAAGAAGCCGGGAATGCCGGACGGGTGGGTCAGTTGAGGACGCCGAGAATGTCCTCTTCCCGCATGATGATGTACTCCTTGCCGTTGACCGTCACGTCGTTGCCCGAGTACTTGCCGAACAGGATGCGGTCGCCTTTTTTGACGTCCATGGGGATGATCGTTCCGTCGTCCTTGCGCTTGCCCTTGCCCACCGCGATGACCTTGCCTTCCTGGGGCTTCTCCTTGGCGGTGTCGGGGATGTACAAGCCTCCGGCCGATTTCTCCATGGCGTCCACGCGTTCCACAATCACGCGATCCGACAATGGCTGAATATTCATGGATTCCTTCTCTTCGCGAATTCAAGTGATACGAGTTGCGGACAATTCCAACACCCCGGCACCGGATACGCCCTGCGCCAAACCCGCTCGCACGGCGCTGCCCTGCACCAGTCAGGTGTGGAAAGCCGACGATTGGCTTGCCGCCGTGCCCGGCTGATCCGTTCCGCTGGCCAAGTGTTGCCACTCCGCCTGCGGTCCCCGGCGCTTTCCTGGGAATCCGCCCCCGAAAAGCCCAGCCGTGGCCGGCATCAAAGTTAGTAGCACTCTATGTGCGCGAGTGCTAAAAGTCAAGCGCTTTTGCGGCCGGCCGTGGTGCAAACAACTGCAAACCGCCAAGGCGCGCAGACCCCCAGGCAGCAAAGAAGCGCGCCGACCGGGGAAGGCGCAACTCGGCCAGAGAATCCCCTAGTCGCGGCAACCCCTTAGCGGCTGTTCCGCAACGGGTTCGCGCCGTGGGAGTGAGATCCCACGCGGTTCTTGGAGTCTCGGAGTCTTGGTGGTTTGCAGGCCTGTGATCGACGTCTAGCGGTCTTTGGCGAAGACAAAGTCCCGCGTCTTGGCCTGTGCGTGGCACACGCGGCACTGGGTCACGTTTTTGTCCTTGCCCTCGGCCAGCAGCTTCAGATCGGGCTCGGTCATGGCATAGCGCCAGTCGCCGCCCGCGGGGTCATAACCGGCGCTTTCCTTGCGCAGGAAGAACACGGGGCCCTGGGCGCCCACCTTGTTGTCCGCGGTGCGCTCGAAGGATTCCATCGCCAGAACCGTCCCCACCGGGAATGGCTCCGTCCCCGCGCCGTCGAAGTAGCGCAGGCGCTCGCCGTTGTGACGATAAATCCGGGCCGCCTCGCGAGTGGAGGCGTAAACGCGGAAAAAGCGGTTGCCGTGGGTGGGGCTGAGCACCACTCCCCCGGCCAGCGGCCAAGTGGCGTAGTCCGTGCCCCATCCGATTTTCTCGACCGGCGCTTGGGCGTACACGATCGCCACGGCCAGCACCCAGAGGGCGAAGCCCACGGTGGCTCCGATCGCGACCAGCTTCCCCAGGCGGGGGCGCTGCAGAGGAATACGAGGCATCATGGCCCGATTCCATGCAGGGAAAATGCCGCGAACGACACCCCATCCCTGGCCCTGTGACATAGAATCTTGGGTGGCTGGATGGCAAACTGGCTCCCCTTTACTCCGCAAACGAGAGGTGTAAACTACAGGATACAATGGTCAAGCAACCGGGGTTCCCCGTTGGCGTGCGGGCATACAGGACCCGGCTCGGGCGGTTTCCATTCAGGGACTGGTTTTTTTCACTCCGGGATCCGGAAACTCGCCGCCGCATTCGCGCGCGGTTGTTTCGGGTTGAGACCGGACAATGGGGCGATTGCCGCCATATCGCCGGCAGCATCTGGGAGCTTCGATTGGATTTTGGGCCAGGATACCGTGTGTACGCCGCAAGAGAACCGGGTCGTTTGATCTTGTTGCTCGTCGGTGGCCAGAAAGGCACTCAACAGCGAGACATCGCAAAAGCCGGGGAATACTACGATGACTACAAAGAGAGAGGCGCTGACGCCATCGGTCAGTTGGAGTGACTTGGTGGAAGAAGAGCTTGCACGCGAACCGGAAGAATGGGCTCCCCTGCTAAACGCCTGCCTGGATGAGAGCCCGGAAACTTTCTTGGCGGGGCTCAGGCACGTGCTCAATGCCCAAAGGCGTGGAGTCACTGGAGTATCCGCCGCCAGCGGCGTGCACCGGGTTTCACTCTACAAGGCGTTCTCCAAGCGGGGCAACCCCACCTACAAGACACTGGTGCAGGTCCTGGATGCCGTTGGCCTGCGCCTGCGCGTGGAATGGAAAGCCAAGCCCAAGCGGCAACGCAAGAGCGCATGACCACGGGTACCATCGGCGGCAATCGCCTAAGCCCTTTGTGCCTTGGTGTCTTTGTGCTGAAGCAGTTTCGCAGTCGCCTTACGAATACAGCCCGCTTTCTGGCCGGGTGAATGCGATGCCGGCGGCCTTGTAGACGCCGTTGATGGCGCGGCGCACGGACGCGATGGGCTGGTAGCCGGGGGCAATGAGATAGTTGTCGCTGCCGACGGAGAGCACGGCGGTGGGGAAGCCCGAGACGCCGTAGCGGCGGGTGAGGGCCAGGTCCTTGGCCAGGCCGTTTTCCACGGCGGGGGAATCGAGCACGGCCTGGAACACGCCCGGGTCGAAACCTTGCTCCTGGGCGATCATCAGGTGGGTCTCGCGGCGGCTGGGGTCCAAGGCGCGGGTGAAGTACGCCTCGAACATGGCCACCATGAAGCGCCATTCCCGCTCGCCGTCGAGCAGCCGGGCCGCGATCACCGCCTTGCAGGCGGGCAACGTCGTCGCCAGGGGCCGGTGGTGGCGCCACAGGTCGTGATTGAACGGCTGGCCCGTGGCTTCCTCGATGCGCTCCCAGGCGTTTTCGATCAAGCCCGCCAGCTCGTCGCTCATGGGCGCTTCTTCGCCCGCGCGCAGGCCGCCCATCACGGTGACCCGTTTCAATTCGGGATATTCCAGGTCCACCTGCTCCAGCACGGGCTTGATGCCCCAACACCAGGAGCACATCGGGTCGCCGAAGTAGTACAGCGTGCCCAGCGGAACTGGTTTCAACTCGTCAGACATCGCGCCCCCCGGGAGAAATGGACAACGATGGTGTTCCGCCCATCTCAATAGAAGTCTAACGTGCCGCTCGCGCCGATGGCAAGAAAGCCGGGCGGAGCCGCGCCAGGGTCCCCGCGGCGCCGGGCGTCACAGCCGCCGGGGGCGTGGGGGTTGCCTCATGCGCGCCGGCGGGTCTTGGATGCCGGACGCCGCGTCTTGGTCCGCGCCGCGCGGGCAGGCTTGGCCCGCGGCTTGGCGGCGGGGTGCGCCGCTGCGCGGCTACGCGCCGCGGCCGGGCGCTTGCGCACAGTGGCCTTGCGCGCGGCGGAGGCGGAGCGCGCCGTGGGGAACGGCAGCACGTTGGCCACGACGATCCGGCGCACCGGGAAGCGGTCGGCAATGCCCTTGAGGAACGGCTGCTCGCGCTTGATGGCAAAGCCGCGCGACCGCACCGCCTCCTCCACTCCGGGCTGGCTCCACACCTCGTCGGTGCAGACGATCTGGCCGCCCTCGGCCAGCGCCTGCACGCGGGAGGCAATGTTCACGGTGCGGCCGAAGTAGTCCACCTGGTTGTTGGACTGGATGGCCACGCACGCCCCGCAGTGCATTCCGATCTTCAACACCAGGTCTTCCCCGTGGGCGACGGCGCGACGGACGTTGTCGATCATCTCCGCCGCCGAGAGCATGGCCTGATCGGCCTCGGCGAACACCGCCATGACGGCGTCACCGATGGTCTTCACGACAGCGCCGCGGTGCCTGGCGACCACGTCCTCCATGACGTCGAAGTGCCGCCGCACGATGTCCAGCGCCTTCAGGTCGCCCACCCGCTCGTACATGAGCGTCGATGCCTGCAGGTCGGTAAAGAGCACCGTCAAGTTCTTCACCTGCAGCCCCGTGCCGACGTCGATGGCTTCCGCCTTGAACAGCTTGCGGAAGGTTTGGCTGGTCAGGACGCGCTTGCCGGTCAGGAACGGACGGATCACATAGTTGGGAGTCGGATGCGTCTCGGTCTCGTTGCCCAGGAAGCCCACCATGATGCCCGCCCGGGAATCGATGTTGTTGTGAATCCGCACCCGCATCGGCCCGGCCTTGACCTGCACCTGGTCCGGAAGCATCTGCCCGTCGAACAATTCCAAGACCACCTCGGACGGGCCTTCATCGCCCGCCACCAGGAAGGTCATCGCGTGGAAGGCAAATGTCGAAACGTCGTGATGTCCGGCCTTGGCGTCGAATTGGAATTCGACCGTCTCCTTCGGCCCGACAACCACATTCGCCTCGACGTTCTCCATCATCCAGTTGTGAAAATCGTTCCGGGGCACGCTCGGCGACACGTGCATCGCGACCAGGTCCTTCCGATAGTCGACCCGCTCGGGATCGTGGTATCGCAAGCGGCGGATGGCCGGGGAGATCGAGAAGTCGACTTCGATTTCGTCATCCAGGGACCCCTGGAGCTCGACCCTTCAAAGCCGGCAGATTCGCTGGACGCGGCTGAACGAGCGGAGCCCGCCGGGCGTGTTGATCAAGACTCCGCACTGGGTGCAGAGCACGCTCCACACGAGTTCGAAGATTCCCGCATGGGTGGCATAAAGGAACAGATCGATCACCACGTTCTCGTCCACGTGGTTGTCGGCCGCCCACAGCAACGGATTGATGCGGTAGAGTTCCTGCTCGTCCGCGGATTCAATCCAGCGGGCCAGCCGTTCCAGCAACATGGGCGGGAAGGCTTGAGCTTCGCGCACCAACTGCAGGCGCGATTCCAAATTCGCGAGCATGGTCTTCTCCTCTTTTGCAATACAGATCATCTACCACAGTCCTGCACATCACTGTAGCCGCGCCGGAGCACCGATTGCGCTGTCTGGTTAACGCAGCGGGGGGTGCCCAAAGCATCGTCAACTGTTCACTCCGCGCCCCGCCGCCGTCCTGCGCCGGGAAGAATCCCAACTCGCCCGCCGGGAATCTACCCCGCGCAGCCCCTGCCATGGACGGTTTGGGCCCCAGATCATGGCCAATCCAGGCCGCATGCGGGTTTCGGCGATCCGATTGATTTTACAGAGGATGCTTGCTATAGGGGAAAACGGCCCTCAAGCCAGTGTATTCCGCATCACACCTGGGCGCGCGGTTCGACTTCATGGCCCCGCATCGTTGCGTCGCCCATCATAGAATTCGTGAATATTTTCAGACTCGTCACGGGAACAGACGCAAATAAGGAGAGTGGACCGTGAACAAATCCCAACTGATCGATAAACTGGCCTTGCTGACCAACCAGACGAACAAGGTCGCGGAGGGGTCCGTCAACATTTTCTTCAGCAATATCAAACAGGCCTTGTCCAATGGGGATAAGGTGGAAATCCGGGGCTTCGGGAGTTTTCTGCTGAAGAGCTACAACGCCTACACGGGGCGCAACCCCAAGACGGGCGACCGGGTGTTTGTGCCGAAGAAAGAACTGCCGTTTTTCCGCGCGGGGAAGGATTTGCGCGAGCGGGTCAACGGGGAGCCGGGCGGCGACGAGCCGGAAGAAGAATCGGCGGCTCCCGCGCTAACCAGCGTGGGCACCGGCAACTAGGCTGCGCGGCCCTCTTGAATCCCTTCGGGTTCATGCCCCGCAGCTTACAGCGCGGCCGTTCATTCGCCGTCTTCTCGTCCACGCAAAACACGGCCGTATCCGCCGGTGGGTTGAGATAGAGGCCGATCCTGTCGGCCGCTTGGGTCTCGCGGATTCTCCCGGTGGACATGCCTTGGGCGCCCCTTCGGACTTTCGCCTTTGAGGGGCTCCTCTTCCCGTCGATCCACAGCGGGGTTATGGTGCAATTAACGTTTGCACCGATCGGCCCGGCCGGCGCCTGAGGTCGCCGGCCGGGCCACTGCGCTCTCTCGTGAACTCCATCCATGCGCTTCGCCCGCACCCGCCGCGTCCAACTGTCACCCATCAAAGAGATCGAACTGGCGGCGGCCCGCCGGCCCGGCGCGGTTTCGCTCGCCCAGGGCATTCCCAGCTTCGACACGCCGGAGGTCATCAAGGCCTACGTGAAGGAGAAGCTGGACCAGGGCCTGTGCGCCAAGTATTCCCTGGCGCCGGGATTGGTGGAACTGCGCGAACTGGTGGCCGAGCAGTTGCGGCAGGAAGGCATGCGCTATGACCCCGATGGCGAGGTGCTGATTACCGCCGGCAGCATCGAGGGCATCTCGGCGACGCTGCTGGCCGTGACCGAGCCCGGGGACGAGGTGATCCTGCCCTCGCCCAGCTATGCGTCCTACCAGCAAGTGATCCGCATGGTGGGCTGCGAGCCCAAGTTCGTGCCGCTGGACGAGGAGCGCAACTTCGACCTGGACGTGGACGCCATCGCCAGGCGCATCGGGCCGCGCACGTCCGTCATCTTCTACTGCAACCCCAACAATCCCACGGGCACGCTCTACACGCGGGAGCAGTCGCTGCGCATGATGGAACTGGCGGAGCGGCACGGCCTGACCATCGTCACCGACGAAGTCTACAAGGATCTGCTCTTCGGCGGGGCGGCTTACTTCACG
>JBGPEV010000163.1:0-6649 GCA_041482995.1 bacterium
CGGCGGTACCAAGAGGAGGCGGGGGAGTCCGTTGACCGGTCACGGAGCCCATCATGAGCCTTCGCACCCTCCTCCTTGCCACAGCACTGGCGCTCGCCGCGCTGCTCCTCGCCGGCCTCTTGGCGATGTGGCAGATGGCCCGCTCCATCGCGGCCCAGGAAGCCGCCATCCGCGCCACGCCGGCATCGGGCGCCGCACGCACCGACTTGCCGCTCCTGCTGCGCTCGTTCCTGGCGCGAACCCAGGTGCGCGATCCCGAGCGCGTGCGCTGGACCCGCATTGAACAGCGCGGCGCGATGCGGCTCTCCCCTGACGGCCCCTGGCTCCCCTTCACCGCGGTGCAGCATTTCGCCGTTTCGCAACCCGGGATGGTGTGGCGGGCCGAGATGCGCATGAGCGGCGGCATCTGGGCGGACGTGGTCGATAGTCTTGCGCACGGCCAGGGGCGGCTGGAGGCCCGTCTGTTGGGCGCGCTCCCGCTGGCACGCGCCGGTGGACCCGATGCGGTGCAGGGCCAGTTGCAGCGCCTCCTCGCGGAATTGCCCTGGGCTCCCGCCGCCATCGCCGCCAATTCAGCCCTGTCCTGGCAAGCGCTGGACGCCCGTCGCGTGCAGGTGAGCGCGACGGTGGGGGACGTGACGGCGCGGGTCGTGCTGCGCTTCGACGACGCGGGAGATGTGGTGGAGGCCACCGCCACCGACCGGCCCCGCATGCTGGAAGACCGCAACGTCCCCGCGCCCTTCGGCGGCGCCCTGAGCGACTATCGCGTGCTGAACGGATTGCGCATTCCCACCCGTGCGCGGGTCTGGTGGGACCTGCCCACCGGGCGCTTTGAATACTGGCGGGGGGAAGTGACTGCGGTGGCGTGGGAATAGGCTCCGCCCCCTCGCGCTTCGCGCGGTCCCTGTACCTTGTGGAGGGGGACATCTCTCGCACGCACTGGCGGGAAGGTCGAAAATAAGAACCCCCCACAAGGCATGTCCTCGAGCGCAGCGAAGGATGGGGGGTTGGGGGGAGAATCCGGTGTGGGGAAACCTCTACCTCGTGAACCCCTTCCCCTGCTCGGCGAGGCGCTTGAGCAGCGGCGCGGGAGTCCAGTGGGCGCCGAACTGCTGCTGATATTTGACCACCGCGTCATACACGGTCTTCACGCCCACGGTGTCCGCGTAGAACATCGGACCGCCCCGGTGCGCGGGGAAGCCGTAGCCGTTGATCCAGATCACGTCGATGTCGCTGGCGCGCAGCGCGATCCCTTCCTCCAGGATCTTCGCGCCTTCGTTGATCATGGGATAGAGGCACCGCGCGAGGATTTCCTCGCTGCCGATGCCGCGGCGCTGGAGGCCCTGCTTCTTGGACGCCTCGGCGATCCATGCCTCCACGGCCGGATCGGGCACCGGGGTGCGACTGCCCGCCTCGTACTTGTAGTAGCCCGCGCTGGTCTTCTGGCCGAAGCGGCCCTGCTCGCAGAGGGTATCGGCCACGGCGAAGGGATAGCGCTCCTTGCCCAGTGTGCCGGCCGCCCGGCGCCCCTTGCGGATGCGCCAACCCACGTCGAGCCCGGCCAGATCGCCCATGGCGAACGGCCCCATGGGCAGTCCGAAGTCCGTGATCGCCTTGTCCACCTGCTGGGGCAGGCACCCCTCCTCCAACAGGTAGGCCGCCTCGCGGGAATACTGATGGAGCATGCGGTTGCCGACGAAGCCGTAGCACACGCCCACCAGCACCCCCACCTTGTCCAGCGCCTTGGTGACCGCCATGGCCGTGGCGACGGCTTCCTTGCTGGACTGCTTGCCGCGCACCACCTCCACCAGGCGCATCACGTTGGCCGGGCTGAAGAAGTGCATGCCCACCACCTGCTGCGGGCGGGACGTGGCCGCGGCGATCTCGTTCACGTCCAGCGTGCTGGTGTTCGTGGCGAGGATCGTGTCCGGCCGACACACCTTGTCCAGCTTGCCGAACACTTCCTTCTTCAGGCCCATCTCCTCGAACACCGCCTCCACCACCAGGTCCGCCTCGCGCACGGCGTCGAACTCCACGGTGCCCTGGATGCGCCCCATGCGCGCGTCCATCTCCGCCTGGGAGAGCCGGCCCTTGGAAACCGTGGCCGCGTAGTTCTTGCGGATAATGCCCAGGCCCTTGTCCACCAGTTCCTTCGTCGTATCCACCATCAACACCGGGATGCCGGCGTTCGCGAAGTTCATGGCGATCCCGCCGCCCATCGTGCCCGCGCCCAGCACGGCGGCCCTGGCGACCTTGCGTCCGGCGACATCCTTGCCGATATCGGGAATCTTGGCCGCTTCCCGCTCGGCGAAGAACACGTAGCGCAGGGCGGCGGATTGTTGGCCGGCCATCGCCTGGACGAACAGTTGCCGCTCCTTGGCGATGCCCTCGTCAAAGGGCAGGGTGGTCGCCGCCTGTACCGCCTCCAAGCAACGCAAGGGCGCCTCGTTGCCGCGGGAGCGCTTCAGCAAGTCCTTGCTCAGGCCGTCGAACAGTCCGGCCGGCACGGCCTTGATCTTGTCGTTCAGATCCCGGATGCGGCGCGGTCCCCTGCCCTCCTGCGCCAGCCGCTGGGCAAAAGCGAGTGCGCCCGCGGGCAGGTCGCCAGCGACGATCTCGTCAACCAGGCCCAGTTGCTTGGCTTCGGCGGCGCCGATCGGATCGCCGCTGGTGATCATGCGCACCGCCGGCTCCACGCCGATCAGGCGCGGAAGGCGCTGAGTGCCCCCCGCGCCGGGCAGCAGGCCCAGCTTCACTTCGGGCAGCCCGAATTTCGCGCCGCCCACGGCGCAGCGGTAGTGACACGCCAACGCCACTTCCAGTCCGCCGCCAAAGGCCGTGCCGTGAATGGCGGCCACGACGGGCTTGGGCGAGTTGTCCAATCGCTGCAGGATTTCCCACAGGATCGGGGCCTGCATGGGCTGGCCGAACTCCTTGATGTCCGCCCCGGCGCTGAAGGTGCGCCCCGCGCAAATCAGCAGCAGCGCCTTCGCCTCCTTGTCGGCCTCCGCCACGGCCACGGCCGCCGCCAGCCCCCGGCGTACGGCGTGGCTCAACGCGTTGACCGGAGGATTGTCCAGCGTGATCACGCCGACCGCGCCGCGCCGCTCGTAGGTGACTGGATCGCTCATGATGGATGGCCCTTTCCCGAAAGATCGAAGTACGCCGGCCGCCGCCGGCACCGCATCCCTGTGCTGCTGTCATAGCATGGCGGGAGGCGGTGTCCACCGCGCCTAGCGGGCGGCCCGCTTGGGCTTGGGAGAGGCCGGCGGGGGCGGCACCGGCTCCGACTTGGCGCCGGCGGCGTTGGGGGCCGCCGCAAGGCTTTCCCGCTGGCCGGGGGCTGGCGCCGGCGGCTGCGGTGGAGCCGCGACGACTGCGCGCCGCTGCGCCGGGTCCTCCTTCGGCCCGCCGGTCAGTGCCTCAAACACCCCGGTCAAGACCTGGTCCTGGGCTGCCTGGCTGGCCTCCACGGGGCGCGTGGAGTCGTTGATGAGAAACGAGAAGACGATGGTATCGTCTCCCGCTGTGAGATAGCCGCTCAGGTTGCTCACGCCGTTGAGCGTGCCGGTCTTGGCGCGCAGCCGACCCTGCAGGTCCGGCGATACGTCCCGATAGCGCAGCGTGCCGTCCCACCCGGCCACCGCCAGGGCGTTGACGAATTCGGAGCGGAACTCGCTCTGCCGCAGCGCCCGGTTGAGCAGGCGCACCAGGAACAGAGGGCTCACCTGGTTGTTGCGGCTCAGCCCGGAGCCATCCGCAAGCCGGTACTGCGCCTCCATCCCCGGAAATTCCCGCGCCAGTGCGCCCCGCACGACCTGCATTCCGTCCGCGCCCGTAACGCGGCGGGGCCGGAGGGTCTGCCCCAATGCCCGCACGAGCAATTCCGCGCCCAGGTTGTTGCTGTTCTTGTCCACGTCCATGATCGCCTCCCGCAGCGGCGGGGAAAGCCACGTGAAGAGCAGCCGGGGCGTGGCGTTCGGCGCACCCAACTGCAGCGCCGGATCGCCCTCGATGCCCATGCGGCGCAGGGCCGAGCGGAACCAGTGGTAGAACCAGGGCCCGGGCTGGCTGACGGACGTGCTCACCGTGTGCACCCTGGGCTCACGGGTTACGACGCCGGAGAGCGTGAACGTGCCGCCGCCCGCGTTCCAGCCCTGCTCCACACGGATCAGGGAGCGGCCCTCCGCGGCATCCTGCAGGCGGGAGACGACGCGCGCCGCGTCCGGCGGAAGCAGGCTCAGCACCTCCGGGGAGCCCGGGTGGTTCAGCGTGATGGTGAACTCCACCGCGTTGTTCTCCACCACGAACGGGCTGAGCGGAACGAACAGCGGCGATTCCGGGCCGATCCCGTCCTGCCGGGCGTCATCGTCAAACAGCGACCCGTCCAAATAGAGCGGACCGTCGAGCCGCCGCACGCCTTCCGCTTTCAGGCGCAGGGCGATCGCCTCCAACCCGCGCCCGGTGAGGGTTGGATCGCCGCCGCCTTCGATGAGCAACCCTTGACGCGGCTGCCCGGCTGGGCCATCGTTTTCCTCCACGAGCGACAGGCGGGTGCGCCAGCGGTAGTTCGGACCCAACACGCGCAAGGCGGCGAACGTGGTCACGAGCTTCATGTTGGAGGCCGCGACCATCGGCTCTTCGTGGCGCACCGCGGCCAGGTAGCGCCGTTGCCGCGTGGAGTACAGCAGAAGCGCCACGTGTTCCGGGGTCAGCCCTTCCCGCCGCAGCAGCGCTTCCACCTGGGACTGCAGCGGACGCTCGGGCGGCGCATCGGCGGCCCGGGCGCCGCCAGGAACCGCCGCCGGAAGGACGGCGGCCAGCAGCACGCCGGCGGCGAGCAGCGCGCGGGCAGCCGGCGGTGCCGGGCGGCGGCAGACGGTGCGGGCGGCGTTTGGCCCGCGCAACCTTCTTCGGGTGGGCAGGATCATGGTCCCGGATGCTGCACTCCCTGGCGCGCTGAAGCAATTGCCGTTTGCTTCCACCCTGTTCTTCCCCCTATCCGGAAACCCGATCGGCTTCAACCACCTTGCGGCCGCCGAGGGGATGCTGCGGCGCCACCCGGCTTGGAAGCAGGTGGTGTTCGTGCTCTCCAACGGACGCCACCCGGACCCCACCAAGGCCGGGGCCGAGGTGGATGCGGCCACGCGGCTGGAGTTGTGCCAGATGGCCATTGCCGGGGCCGCCGACCCCGCCCGCAGTTTTCTGGCCAAGCAAGCCGCCCAGGCGGGCGACACCCTGCGCCTGGGACCCGAGACGGCCGGCGTTTCCACGCGCGAATTGCGTCAGACGGGGGCCGTGCGTACCGCGCAGATGGTCACCTGGCTGCGCGAGGAAGCCCCGCCCGGCCAGGGTCCCATCGCCTGGTGCGTCGGTACCGACCTGGTGCGGCGCATGGCGGACCCCCAGATTTTTGCCGATGCCGACCTGCCCGTGCTGGCGCGGGAGTGCCGGTATGCGGTGCTGGAGCGGCCCGGCGAGCCCAGCGCCGGGGAGGCGCTGGCCCTGCTGCGCGAGCGGCGCGGCGTCACGCTGCCCTGCGACGTGTTCTCCCTTGCCGACGTACCCGACTGGCTGGCCAAGTTCCTCCACCTCTCTTCGACCCTGATCCGCCACGCGGCCGAGGCGGGCGATCCTCTGGGCGGTATGCTGCCCGGCGACGCCGCGGAGCACGTCGTCCGCGCGGGATTCTATCGCGGCGGCAGGGTCGGCGCGCGGCTTGTGGCGCCCGACGGAAAGGAACTCGGCCCACGCACGCAGTGGCAACTGGCCGTGGAGCGCGCCCAGGCCGGCCTGGATGCGGAGGCGCAGCGGGTGTTCGATCTGCTCACGCGCCGCCACGCCGCCACGCAGCCCCACGGCTTGGCCCTCGTCGAGGGTTGCGTGGGAGGCGTGTTGACGGAGTCCCTGGCGGGGCGGGCGGGCGCCTCGCGCTTCTTCCGCCAGGCGCGCTTCGCCTATGACCGGCAGGCCAAGGTGAACCTGATCGGCGAGTATCCCAAGGAGCCATCCGCCGCCTCCACGGAGATGGTGGCGGCCCTCGCCCGCGCCCTGCGCCGCGAGGCCCAGGCGGATTATTGCGTGGCCGAGAGCGGCGCGGCCGGGCCGCCGGACGGCATCCGGCGCAGCTTCAAGAACGGGGAGTGCTGGCTGGCCGCCGTGGGGCCGCAGGGTGAGCGCACGGCTCACGTGGCGCTCAATCCGTTCTTGACGCGCAAGGAGCACATGATCGAGTTCTCCCGCCGCGCCTTGGCGCTGCTGCGGGAGGTGGTGGGCAGTTAGTTGGTTTCGGTTACCCTAAATTCGGAGGCCCCCACTGCGAGTGCGCGTTCACGCAGCGCATTAAACAACGTCTCTCGTAGGCCGTCAGTTTTCGAATCGTGGAGTTTTTGTGCCACTCGGTACGGATTATAAATAAGAACATAGTGAAATGGTCCTGTCGATCCTGGCTTGTTCGCGACAAAGCCCATATCGCGAAGAATCTCCATTCTTCCCTTCCACGCCGCTTCGGCACGTTGGCCCGTGAATCCAGCGTGAAAAGCGATCTCCCGAGGATTGGCATTGATCACAAACGAGTCGTCGTAGGTTCGGCACCAAAGTTCTAGATAAGTCGAACCGGGGGGCTTTCCCTTGGATAGTTCATTCATGA
>JBGPEV010000164.1:0-6644 GCA_041482995.1 bacterium
ATCGATTTTTCGATCTCGCCGGTATTGAACTTGTCAATCCCCCCGATTTTGTCGAGGATTTCCGCGATTTCCCGCGGGGTATACCGGTTGAGCGCCCGGTACTCCTCCTTGTCCACCAAGTCCCTCACCTTCTTGCCAAGCTCGTCCTCCATGGTGGTGAGGTACCGGTTGTACATGTTCTGGAAGTTCTGGTTGAAATAGTTGTGCAGCTTGGACTTGACGGAGCCCATCACGTCCAGCTTTTCCAGAACCTCCGGCGGCAACTTGGCGTGGATATGGTTGAGTACCTTGTCCACCTCCTCGTCGATCAGGAGTTTGGACTCTTCATACTCGTTCCTGCTGTCTCGATTCAAGCTGTTGCGTGACCCGACCGCACTCGGTTTTTCCGGGTGGATGAGATTCGGTCCTCGGGTCATGGTGTCTCTGGCCATACGGTCACTCCTTGTTCTTCACTAAGATGTTCTCGACACAGACAACAGGAATTTGCGCAAGCACATAACCGTGGGCACCGGGCACAGACCCGGCTTAATTTTCCCCCCTTTTCTTGTTCATTTTCATAGTGATTGTCAATGGAAATCCACCGGCCTGTTTCCGCGCCCAGGGAGGGCCCCTGCTCAGGGCCGTGGTCCCCTGCCGGTCCCAGGGTCGCATCAGGGCACCGTTCGTCCATTTCATGGGCAGCACGAGAGATTCCCCCGTTGGGCAACCTTAAGTCAATTGCTCATGGCCGCGCGGCCGCCCGTAGGGGTGGCCGATAGAAGATACTCGTATCCTGCCAACTCAGCACCACCGTTCCGTCAATGCCGGTCACGAGCAATTGCATCGGCTCTGGCCCGATCGTCTTGCCGACCAGCGTCTTCTCCAGCTTGGGAAAGCTGATCCGGTACAGTTGGGACCAGCGATCCAGTCCGTAGAAGTAACGGTTGACATATTGGTATATGGGACTGTCATCCTTCACTTTTTCGATGCGGGAAGGAGGCAGCAACTGCCCGTCGTCATCTTTCAGCAGCACCCGCCACAGCGCGCTCGCTTTCTCAAGCGGCACCGGCACGTTGCTGCCCCCGTAGACGAGCACCACCAGCTCGACCCGGTTGTCGAAATCCTGATCGCTGTCCGCCTGCAGTGGCGCCAATTCGGCGTCCGGCAACAGATAGCGCTCTTTCAGCATGGCCAGATAGAGCCGCCGGTATTGCAGGTCCATCGGCACCGCGTCCACGACCATGACCGGCCGGAAGTCTTGGTACAAATTGCCGGCCCGATGTGTGCTCTGAAACGCCTCCACCGCCCGCGCATCCCGAAAGCGCAGCGTCCCCAGCAAATTCGTGGGAGACTCCCGTTGCTGTGCTGTCGTGCAGCCCAGCAGCACTCCCAGCAGACCTGCCCCGATCAGGCTCCGCCCCCGCTGCCGGATCGGGCAGAATCGGCCGCGCTTGGCGGGGAGGTTGGTTGTGTTTTGATCCATTTTGTGTCTTTTAATTCCCTCGGACGATACCCACCCTAGCACGTCACAGGGAATCCTATCCGGTCTGTCCAACACCGGCCACGCGGAGGGGGCGCCGGGTTCCAGCCCTTCCCCATGCTTGCGATCCGGTGGGGTGGTGACGGGTCCGATTAGAGGGGAAGGTTCCGCGGCTCGGATTGCCCGAACCATTGCTAGCGGGGCGGCCGACCGCCCAGGCGAGTAGAATCAGAACGTTTCTTGGCTACCAGCAAAGGAGAATACCCGTCATGCCAGTCCTTTGGATCATCATTCTATTCGGCTTGCTCTCCCTGGCCACCGCGGCGATTTTCCACCGGTTAGTCGCCCGAGTTCCGGTCGCCCAAGGCCAGCTGACGGAAGGCCAGGTGTCCAAGTTGATGGAAATATCCGGCGCCATCGCCGAAGGCGCCATGGCGTTCCTGCGCCGGGAATACCGGACGGTGGCCATTTTCATGGCCGGCTTCGCGGTGGTGGTGATCCTGCTGGTGGATTGGCAGTCCGCACTGGCCTTCCTGGTCGGTGCCGGCATATCCATTCTGGCCGGGTTCATCGGGATGAAGAGCGCCACGATCGCCAACGTGCGCACCACCGCGGCGGCGCAGCGGTCCGTGGCGGCGGCTTTCCGGATCGCCTTCAATTCCGGTGCCGTGCTGGGCTTTGCCCTGGTGGGACTGGCCGTCGTCGGTCTGGCGCTCATGTACCTGCTTTTGAGCGCCCTGATGGGCGCCGCCACCCCTCTGCACGTGATGGAGGCGCTGGCCGGCTTTGGGTTGGGCGGCTCTTCCGTGGCGCTCTTTGCCCGCGTGGGTGGCGGGATCTATACCAAGGCCGCCGATGTTGGGGCCGATCTGGTGGGCAAGGTGGAGGAGAACATTCCCGAGGATGACCCGCGCAATCCCGCCGTTATTGCCGACAACGTCGGCGACAATGTGGGGGATATCGCCGGGATGGGAGCCGATCTGTTCGGCTCCATCGCGGAAAGCACCTGCGCCGCCCTGGTCATTGGGGCCGTCGCCTTCGCAACCCACGCGACCGCCCTCCTCTATCCGCTGTTGATTTCCGCCGTTGGGATACCCATCGCCATCGTCGCCACGTTCTTCGCCCGCGCCCGGAACGAGCGGGGCATCGAGCCGGCCCTCAAGCGCGCGCTCGTCATCTCCAGCCTGCTGATGGCGCTGGCGATGTACTTCGTCACCATGAAAGCACTGCCGGATTCCTTCACGTTCTATGGCGTCACTTATACCAGCTTGGGCGTGTATTTCTGCGTGTTGGCGGGCCTGATCGCCGGGATGCTCATCGGCATCATGACGGAACTCTACACCTCCCACCGCTACCGGCCGGTGCGCGAAGTGGCCCACGCCGCGGAAACGGGCCCGGCCACGAACATCATCTACGGCCTCGCGCTGGGCTATCAAAGCAGCCTGTTCCCGGTCATCTTCATCGCCATCACGGTCTTTGTCGGCTACCACTTCGCCGGCATGTACGGCATCGCGGTGGCTTCCCTGGGCATGCTGGGAACGGTGGCCGTGACGCTCACGATGGACGGCTTCGGCCCCGTGGCGGACAACGCCGGCGGCATCGCGGAAATGTCGGGGCTGGGTGAAGCGGTGCGCAAGCGCACCGACGCGCTGGACGCCGCGGGGAACACCACGGCGGCCATTGGCAAGGGATTCGCCATCGGATCGGCGGCCCTCACCGCCCTGGCGCTGTTTTCAGCGTTTCTGGTGCGCTCCAACGTGGAGTCCCTCAATCTGCTCAAGCCGGCGGTCATCGCGTTCCTATTTGTCGGGGCGCTGCTGCCGTTCGTGTTCACCGCCATGACGATGAAGTCGGTCGGCAAGGCCGCGCTGGACATGATCAAGGAAGTGCGGCGGCAGTTCGCGACGATTCCCGGCCTGCGGGAGAGCTACCAGATCACCGAGGCGGGTCTGGCCAAGCTGGCGGAGGAAGGGACGTCGAAGGATCGCATCGCCCGGCTGCGCCCCTTGGCCGGCCAGATGTTCCCCACCCGGCAGGCGCTGGCCGAGGCGGCCCGCCGCACGGTGACCGGCCGGGGGATGACGCCCCTGCCGGACGAGGCGGTGCTGAAATACGCCAATCTGGGCGTGCAACCCGGCCGGCCCGACTATGCCACCTGCGTGGACATTTCCACCCGCGCCTCCCTGCGGGAAATGATCCTTCCCGGGGCGCAAGTGATCGTCACCCCGATCCTGGTTGGCTACCTGTTTGGCGCCGAAGCCCTGGCGGGTCTGTTGGCCGGGAGCATGGCCGCGGGCGTCGTCCTGGCCATTTCCTCCGCCAACGCGGGCGGCGCGTGGGACAACGCCAAGAAGTACATCGAGGCCGGCAATCTGGGGGGCAAGGGCTCGGCCGTCCACAAGGCCGCCGTCGTCGGGGATACCGTGGGCGATCCCCTCAAGGACACGTCCGGCCCGTCCCTGAATATTCTCATCAAGCTCCAGGCCATCATCAGCCTCGTGTTTGCCCCGTTCTTCAGCCACAGCCTGAATCTACTGGGTTGAACCGGCGGCCTGCCCCTGCCCATCCTGGGCAGGGGCATCCCGCTCCGCCCGCCCGATTGGGGCGCCCGGTGCGAGGAGGTCACTTTTTTCAATGGGGAGCGCCGTGAGTCCGGCGCTTTTCAGTTGCGGCATCGAGACAAATCATCTATCAGAATACACTTTCTTTGGGCCGCAGGAGGGGGCGCCGTAGGCCACGCCCGCGGCCCTGAGTCTGATTGCCAGTGCGTCCTGGCTCAGGCGGTCTCTCCGAGGGCATGGCGCGGGGTGGCCAAACCAACTGAGGCCGGCCTCGCACGACACCACAGCTACCTGGAATGGGGACGACCCGATGGCAAAGGGAAAGAGCAAACCGGCGGTCAAATCGAAGGCGAAAGCCAAGGCGATTGCCAAGCCGAAATCGAAGCCCGCCAAGCACGCGCCGCGCCCGGCCGCTAAGGCCAAGGCCAAGCCCAAGATCGCTCTCTCGAAAAGGGCCGCGGTCAAGCGGCCGGTAAAACCGGCGAAGTCCAAGACGGCGGCCAAGACCAAGCCCGCCCGCCCGGCGATCAAGGCGAAGGCGGCCCGCCCCGCGGCCAAGCCGGCGCCCAAGGGAAGGGCGGCGCCGTCCAAAGGTCCCAGCCGACCTGCGGGCCGGATGGGCGCCGCGGCTCGGGACTTTTTGTCTGACCGCGAGGAACGGGACACGAGCGTTTCCGCGGCCTTCCCGCCGGTCGGCACGCGGGTCAAGTCCAAGATGCCTCATATTGACGATGCCACCCTGGCCAAGATCATCGCCAAGCTGGCAGAGATGCAGGCGGAGAGCCGCGCGGTGGTCAACCAACAAGTCGCCACCGACTTGAGCGCCAAGGAGCAGGCGGGCGACGTGGGAGACGACCTCGATCAGGCCGTGACCGAGCGCGACCGGGAATTCAACCTGATCATGCATCAGCGCCATTTGCGGCGGTTGCAGCAAGTGCAGGAAGCCCTGCAGCGCATCGAGGAGGGCACGTACGGGTATTGCGACGGCACGGATGAGCCCATCAATCCCCGGCGCCTCGTGATCATGCCCCTGGCCCGCTACAGCCTGGAGTACCAGGAGCAGCAAGAGAAGATGCTGGGCCGCTCGCCGGAGGACACTTATGGGCCGGCCGAGGAAGCCTTCTCGGTAGAGGAATAGCTTCCACCCAGTGCTGCCCCGTGGCGGATGCCGGCTCGCGGCCGGCCCCTGCGCCGCTCCCTCCCGCCCTGAGCCCACCTTCACCCCCTTCTTCCCCGGGCATTGCCGAGCGAGTGCGCCCAGCCGGGGCGCGCAGCCTCGGCGGAGAATCGGCGGACCGCGGGTATGGACGAACAAACCGTCTACGGAATGAAGGCCGTCCTGGCGCTGCTGGAAAAGCGGCCCGAGGCGGTGCTGCGGCTCTTCTACCGCTCCGACCGGATGGAGCGCCTCAAGGGCATGCTCGCTTGGCTGGGCGCGCGGCGTCTGCCCTATCGGGAACTGGATGAGGAAGGCCTGCGCAAGGCGGCGGGCGGGCCGCACCACGAGGGCGTCGTGGTGGCCGCTCTGCCGTTGCGATATGCCGCCACCCCCGCTGCGGGTCTCGCCGCGGGCGCGTGGCTGGCGCTGGACGGTGTGGACAATCCCCACAATGTCGGCGCCATCCTGCGCTCCGCGGCGTTCTTTGGCGCCGTGGGCGTGATCGTCGGTGGCGCCCAACCGGATGAGAAGGTGAATGCCGCCGTGCTGCGGGTCTCGGAGGGCGGCGCGGAACACCTGCAATTGTGCGGCGAACCCGAGCTGGCGCGAGCGCTGGAGGGGCTCGCGGCCCACTTGCCGGTGCTGGGGCTGGAAACCGACTCCCGCCGCCCCCTGCGGGATGCCCCAAGAGCCGCGACTTTCGTACTGGTGGTGGGCAATGAGCAGACCGGGCTTTCCGCTGATGTGCGCAGGGCGTGCTCGGCCTTGTACGGCATTCCCGGAAGCGGCCTGGTCGGATCGCTGAATGTCTCCGTCGCAACCGGGGTCGCGCTGGCGTTGCTGATGCAGGGGCAGCGCTAGCGTCGTTGCACCCGAGTTCCCCGCGGGTCCCCGAAACTTGTTCCCAGTCCGCATTCCACGCGCACATATTATGCATTTCTGGAGTCAGACCCCCGTCTGTGATGCACAATTGCGCAATCCGATCAGGGGGATTACCCAATTGCAGGACGCGACCATGACGGGATGGAGAGGGTGCGGGCTGCTGCTGTCACTGATCCTGGCGGCAGGATGCTCCAGCCAGCGCGCCGATTCCGAAGCTTCGGCGCTGGACTACTTCAAGCGCGGCAATCAAGCGTTCCAAAAGGAAGACTACCGCCATGCGATCCGCATGTATCGGCAGGCGTCCGTGATGGATCCCCGATCGGCGGTGATTCAGTACAACCTCGGCCTGGCCTGCTACGAGGCGGAGACCTATCCGGAAGCGGTGCAAGCCTACACGCGGGCGCTGCAGCTCGATCCCACCCTGGCGGAAGCGCACCGCAATTTGGCGCTCACCGAGGACCGGCTCTACCACCTGGATGCCGCCCAATCCCATTACAACGCCTACCAGGCCCTGGTGCGCACGCAACAGGCCAAGGCCGACGCCAGTGCGGCGGAGGCGAAGGGCGATGCCGCCACGGGTGCC
>JBGPEV010000165.1:0-6642 GCA_041482995.1 bacterium
CTCGCAGAACCGTTGCTGGCCGTGAGATGGAATTGCAGCACGCCGCTGGTGCTGGGCGCCGTGAAACTGGTAACCGCCGACGTTTTGATGCTGAGCGTCACCGCTGTGCCCGCCGTCTGCGTCCAATTGTAGCTCGTGGCCCCGCTGCTGGCGCCTCCGTCGAGCGTGACCGCGACGCGCTTGGCCACGGTCTGGTCGCCCCCCGCATTGGCGATGGGCCGGGCCGAGCCGCCGCCCGAGCTTTTCTTGTTGGTGGTGCTGCCGCCACACGCCGTCACGAGCAGGGTCAACGCGAGCAGCAGCAGTGTGGAGTACCAGCGCAAGCGCCGCGGCGATGCTTGGCCGCGCGGCAGCGGGTCATTGATACGACGATCGGCGGTAATTACGGATCCATCCATGGTCGGGTAGCCATCGGTCATCGGTTCACAGCTTCTGAAACGTGTTTACCCATGCACTCGGCCGGCGGTCTAGCCGCTCAGGCCCTGCGGCCAGACCCGGGGCGCACCCGAACGGCCGGCTTCCCTATCGAGCGTGAGAGGGCGATTCGTCCTCTCGGTCCGCCCGGCTCTCCATCCTGTTGCGGACATCCGCCGGCCGGGCTGCGCTGCCGGAAAGGTCTCGAGAGAGCGCCGGGAGCGCTCCGAGGAACTCACGAAACAGGACACGCCGTGCCGCCGCATGGCCGCTTGGCGATGGCCGGCCGGTGCGAGCGCGTCATGGGGTCTGTCAGACCGAGGCAGTGGGACGATGGGCGGGGGAATCGCTCCCGCGAGCCGGCCGTTCAGCAGGCGACTCTCCATCGTCTTGGGGCAGTAGAAATTGCTGGACATGCTGGCCCCGATGGAATGCTACCGCTTGGTCTCGATCGAGAGTAGGCCGCGCGAGATCGTGCCGGTACCGCGCCTCTCGAAGTGCATATGGGCCGAACGCCTTGGAACGATTGTCAGCAGTGCCGGGCGCTGGGTGTGGTCAATTCGCCGCATCTACCCCACACCACGTCATGGCATCCTGTGATCGGAGAAAGCCCTGCTCATCGGGCCCCCGTGCTCGTGGCGCCACACAGCGCCAGTGGACGGCCCATCCAGTATCCGCCAGCAAACGTCCCCGAACGCCGACATTGCCCGAGGGCCCTTTGCCTCGACCGGTCCGGAGCACAACGACCCTCCGCAATCCGGCCAAGACGCCCGAAACTACCTTCGATACCGCGCCAATCTTGTTTGGCCCAGCCTGTAGGACTGGCCAAATTTCACCCTTGTGCCCCGCTTAGCCCTTTTTGGCCGACTCCGGTTTGCTGTCGGCGCACCTGCTCCCCATTCCATGTCGCTGTGGGGCCCGAACACTGAAGAATAATAGCGCTTCCCTTTCGCTCTGACCAGCCTAACTCCGTCGTGTGCAATGAGGCATGCACTACCCATGCCCGGTGTTATTCGCGCATTCTCTGTCCGATCGGTCTGAGAGCGTCCTCTGGGTTCACCCCGTCGGGCCATGGGCAAGGGGCTATGACACCCCCCGGATCTGCTCCAGATTCACGGTTGGACTCTCCCGCCCATCCGGCCCGGCTTTTGAGGCACGCGGACACCGGCGATTGGGGCGTCAAGTTGTCGTGCGAGGTCTCCGGTCGCTGCGCGTTGTGGTTCCGCCCTCAATCTTCTTGTGAGAGGCGATCCGGAATCCTGCTGCCTGACGGAGCCCGGTTGACCGTGGGCGGGACATCCGCAAACCCGCGCCGCCCCGCGTGGCCCAGGGCACGGCGATGACGGCCAACCGCTACCGGAACTCCTGGATCGGTGCCAAGTCATAGCGCCGAACAGTCCCCCGTCGTTCACGCCTCCGGCTCCGACGAGCAAACGATCGAGGATCCCGGTTGATTGGGTCATCGGGCAGGGTGCCGCCAACTCCCGAAAGCACCGCAGTCGCGTCGCATGGGTCTCACGCCCACGATCCGAGACGGAGCGATGGATGCACCGTACGCTCATGACGTCGGCGTCCAACTGGAGAATATCGGGTAAGGTCGTCGCGGAGCACTACCGGCGGGAGGCGGTGTTGCGCCGGGTGGAGGCGAAGTTCCATGGTCAGTGCCGTGCAGATCGTCTATCAGCGGCGAAGCACCGGCTTTGCGGAAAGCGGGAGAGAGCTGGAAGCCCCGATGGATCGGGTCTTTGCCGGGTCACCCAGGCGTGTCCTGTGAGGTGGTGCGGGACAACGTCGCTAATCGGGAAGCAAGGCCTTGAGCAGACGGGTGAGGCGCCCCGCGCCCCGCGGCCCAAGACGCTCGACCAGCGCGGCATGGTAGCGATTCAACTCCGCCTCGTGGCTGTGAATCGATTCGACTCCAAATTCAGAAATGAAGATCAGCACGCTGCGTTGGTCGCGCAGATGCCGCTTACGATGCACCAGCGCCCGCGTGACCATCCGATCGATCGTCTTGGAAATCGCGGGCAGATGCATTCCCACCCGCTCGGCAAGCGCGGTCAGGGTGAAGCCTTCGCCTCCTGCCAAGGTCTCCAGAATGCGCCACTGCTCGACCGGAAGCCCTTCCGGTTTCAGGATGCGAGCCAGCCCAGTGTGGATTTCCCGATGCGCTTGGGCCAGCAGTCCGGGCAAATGACGAATCAACTGGTCATCGGGCATGAGTCCCGCTCCATTCCATCCGCGCCCCGTTCGCCGGGCTCTCGCAATCATCCCCAGCCACCCCGTTCCCGTGGGGTTGTCTAGGGCCTGGAAAAGCTGCATGCTTTGCGCTTGGGGGTACGATAGCGCAATCCAGCCGCGGGGCAAAGTCCAGCCCTGCAATCGGCATCAATCCATTCGGGTGTCATGGCCCGAAGCGTGTCCGGCAATTGGGGTTCCCTTCCCTCCCGGCGGGCCGACCGGCTCACCGTAGGGCTGTTCATTCCCGTGACCGGCGCGGCGGGCATCTGGGGCCCCTCGTGCCGGGCGTGCGCGGAATTGGCGGCGGCGGAACTGAACGCGCGCGGCGGAATCGCCGGGCGCGAGATTGTCTTTCGCATTGTCGATGCGGGGGGGGACCCGCTGGACGTGTCCGCCGCCGCGGACGTCATGGCTGGCGAAGGTGACATTGACGCCATCGTCGGAATGCACACCAGCGACGTCCGCGCCGCCCTGGCACGCACCGTCTCCGGCGTGGTGCCGTATGTGTACACACCCCTCTATGAGGGTGGGGAGCGGCACCCGGGCGTATTCTGCATCGGCGAGACCCCTGAACGGCAACTCTTGCCCGGATTGGACTGGCTGGCGGAGCGCTACCGCGCGCGAAGCTGGTACTTGATCGGCAATGATTACGTCTGGCCGCGCACGATCCATGCGATTTTGCGCCGGCACTTCGCCTTGCAACAGCGGGCCATCGTCGGCGAGGCCTACGTGCCCTTCGGCACGGAAGAAATGGAGCCGCTGATCGAGCGCATTCGCGCGGCGCGGCCGGATGCCGTGCTGGTTTCCCTGGTCGGCCAGGACAGTATCGTGTTCAATCGGGCCTTCGGCCGTGCGGGGTTGGGGCGCAGCATCCTGCGCTTCTCCTGTGCCGTCGAGGAGAACATGCTCCTCGGCATGGGAGAAGCCAATGTGGACGGCTTGTTCGCCGCGGCCGGATACTTCGGTGTGATCGAAAACCGCTCCAATGGTTCATTCCTCGAGCGCTTCCATCAGCGGTTTGGCGATCGCGGCCCGGCGCTGAACACCATCGGCCAGAACGTCTATGAGGGTGTGCACTTCCTGGTTGGATTGGCCGTGTCGACCCAAGGCCGTGACTGGCGTTCTCCCGCCGGACCCATCCCCATGCGCGGCGCCCGGGGAGCCCTGTTTGGGAGCGACCGCATTTGCCGGGCGCCGATGTATCTTGCCGAGGCGCAGGGCTACGAATTCCGCATCCGCAAGACCTTCTTCTAGGCTCTGTTTGAAAATTCCCAGTCGCGGTCAAGGCGACCGCGTATCCTCTCCCTCGCGCTGCGCGCGGTCCCTCCCCACCTTGTGGGGAGGGACAAAGCAACCACCGCCACGCCGGCCCATTGGGTGGGTCGTTGTCCCCCTCCACAAGGTGGAGGGGGACAGGGCCGAAGGCCCAGGGGGCGGATACGAAGGGACGCGTGGACTTCCGCATCCGCAAGACCTTCTTCTAGCCTTTTGCTCCGCCATCCAGGTTGGGCGCCGCTCGATTTTCCGCCGGTTTCACCCGATAGTTTCCAAGGCAACAATATCGTTGACGAGGGAAATTTCGCGATGTAAAAGAGTCCACTTTCAGCCGGGATGGAGGAGCGGCGAGGGGCGAGGCCGGCGGCGGCCCGGGATTGCGCGGCGCAGGACGAAAACAACCCTGAACGCACTCCTGCACGCGTTTGACCCCGCCGGGCCTGGAATGCGGAATCGGTATGAATCCACCGCACCAGGCGCTCGAGTGGCGAGCGAAGCCGGGCACGTGCGGAACGGCCCGTCTCCCCGAGTCCCGGCTCAGTAAGCGCGGTTCGCCCGAACTGACGGCGCATGCCCAAGAATCGAATCTCAATTCCAAGTGGCTGACCCGTCCGTAAGGCGCGTTCCGGGTATCGGCCCGTAGTGGCGGTTCACCCGTTCTCGAGTTCAAGAGTCTGACCAGGCGAGGGAGGAACTTACTCTGATCATCTTTCTAGCCATCGTTGCCGCGGTCATCGTCATCGCCATCGTTGTGGCGTTCATGAACCGCTTTTACCGCAAGTCCACGCGCGACGTTGCGCTGGTGCGTACCGGCTTCGGCGGACAGAAGGTCGTGCTCTCCGGCGGCTGCCTTGTGCTGCCCTTCCTGCACAAGGTCGAAGAAATCAACATGCGCACGATGCGCGTGGAAGTGAAGCGCACGGGAGATAAATCCCTGATCACGACCGACCGCATTCGGGTCGACGTGGAACTGGATTTCTATATCCGCGTGCAACCGGCCGTGGACGGAGTCGCGACGGCGGCCCAGGCCATCGGCGCACGCGCGCTGAACCCCGAGGGCCTGCGGAATCTGATGGAAGGCCGCTTCATCGATGCGTTGCAGGCGGTCGCCGCCGCGGAGACCATGGACTCCCTGCACGAAAAGCGCGGTCAGTTCGTGCGCGACGTGGGCGACCATCTGCGCGACAACCTGGCCCAGAACGGCGTGCTGCTGGACTCGGTTTCGCTAACCCGGCTGGATCAGGCCCCTTTCAACTCGCTCGACGAGAACAACGCCTTCAACGCCGTTGGAATGCGCCAACTGGCCGAGATCATCGCGACGAACAAGAAGCAACGGACGCAGATCGAATCGGACGCGGAGATTGCCGTACGGGAAACGCAACTGGAGGCCACCAAGCGGCGCCTCAACCTGCAGCAGCAGGAGGAGCAAGCCCAGATCGCCCAGCAACTCGAGATCGAACGGGCCAAGGCGGCCAGCAGCGCCGCGGCGGCGAAAGCCCGTGAAGACGCAACGATTGCCAGCGAAGGCGCCCGGATCGCCCGCGAGCGGGAGACCCGAACACTGGACCTGGGCAAGCAGCGGGATCTGCGCAGACTGGAAATCGAATCGCAGTTGAACTCCGAAGTGCACAAGGTCGATAGCTCAATTCGGCTGGCCGCGAAGCACGTCGAGGAGGCGAAAGCCCAGGCCGAGGCCGAGCGGGCGCGCACCGAGGTCGTGCTGGCGCAAGAGCACGTCCAGACGGAACGGGAACGGGCGATGGCCGATCGCTCGCGGGAACTCGCGCTCAAGCGCGTGCAGGAAGAGGGCGAAGTGCAAGCCGCCAAGGCGGAAACCGAGGCCGCCGTCGAAATCAAGCGCGCCCTGGCCGGTTCCGAGGCGACACGAATTCGGGCCGAGGGCGAACGCCTGCGCTTGCTCGCCGAATCGGAAGGCAATCTTTCGAGGATCGCGGCGGAAAACACCCGGGGCGACAGCCTGATCCGGCTGGAATTGGAACGCTACCGGCTCGAGAAGCTTCCGGAGATCGTTGCGCAGATGATGAAGCCAACGGAAAAAATCGAGAGCATTCGCATTCATCAAGTGAGTGGACTGGGCGTCGCGCCGGGAGCATCAGGCGCCCCGGCGGATGGCGGCACCAAATCGCCGATCAATCAGGTGCTGGACAGCATTCTCAGCATGGCGGTGCAGTTGCCGGCGCTCAGAAGCATCGGCGAGTCCATCGGATACGACTTTTCGGGGGCACTGCCGCAAAAGCAGGCTGCCGGCGAGCCAGACAAGAAGTCCTGAATCTACTCAACTTCCGGGAGACACTTCATATGGCGATCACACGGCGGGGTTTTCTCAAGGCGGCGGGTGCCGCGGCAGGTGTTGCCGCGGTGTCGGGCACGCTGTCCAAGCGGGCGCTGGCTCAGGGGGCGGACATCAAGCTGGGATCGGTGCTCGACAACTCGGGCAATCTCGACGGCTACGGCAAGCCGATGGTGATGGCGACCCAACTGGCTGTGGAGGAGATCAACGCCGGCGGCGGACTGCTCGGGCGCAAGGTCAAGCTGATCCAGTACGATACGCAGTCGGACATCGCGCTCTATACAAAGTTTGCCCAGCAGCTGGCGCGGCAAGACAAGGTGGATGTCGTCCATGGCGGAATCACGTCCGCTTCACGCGAGGCGATCCGCCAGACTTTCAGGCGCAGCAACACGCTGTACTTCTAC
>JBGPEV010000166.1:0-6629 GCA_041482995.1 bacterium
CCTTGTGGACAACGACGGCTTGCATGGCTTTCCCTCCAATTCAACGGCAACAACTTCTGAACCACCCTTCGCTGCGCTCGAGGGCAGGCACCGGACACGAAGGACACAAAGTGGAATTGCTGTTCCCACTACTGCTGGGCTCCAGCACCATTGGCAGATTCATTCTGTTGCTGTTCCTTTTGGCAGTTCTTCGTGTCCTTTGTGTCCTTCGTGGTTCAGCTGTTGTGGTTCGCAGTTCCTTTCTGTTCCGGCTCCGGATTGGCGATGCGCTCCGGCAGGATGCGCTTGCGGCGCGGCTCCCACTCTTCGCGGAGGAAACGCTCCTCCTCCGGCGTGTCCGGAATCCCGCGCAGGCGGTTGCGGTGCGGGAAGTAGCCGAAGCGCCGGATCGTTTCCAGGTAGAGGTCCGCGATCCGCTCCATGAACTCCAGGCCCGCGATGTCTTCCGCCAGCCGGTGAATCACGGGGTTGACCCGCTCCTGCTTGGCCACGTCCTCCGCGTGCAGGAAGGGCAGGGCGCCGTAGTAGCGTTCGATGGAATGGAAGTCCAGCCAGTCCCCCACGTCCAGGAAGCGCCGGGCAAAGCCCTGCGCCTTGCGGTCGGTGGCGTAGGCGCGGGCGTCCTCCCGGTAGAGGTGGCGCGGCACCTGGTCCAGCAGCAGGATCAGCGCCAGCCGGGAACGGGGCGGCTCCACCCAGCCGTCCAATCGGTGCCCCGCCGCGCGCTCATAGAGCGGCCCCAGCACGGCGCGCACGGCCGGGTCGTCCTTGCGGCCCGGGTGCTCGAGTGCGAACCAGAACTCCAGCACGCCCTGGGGCGAATCGGGAACCGGGGGAAAGGCCATGGCTCCACGGACCGGGGCGCAAGCGGGTAGGGGGGTTGGCGGACCGCTCTGGGCATACCACACTTGCCGTGCGGCCGCCGCCCCGCTCCCTGGCCCGGCGCGCACCACAACCCCGGCGCGCCCGCCGCCCCGGTCAGGCCGCCTGGAACGGCAGCACGCCGGGAATGAGCCACTGCTGCCACATGGCGTCGGTCTTGGACTGGAAGTAGGCCACGTCCTCATCGTTGAAATGTGCGAAGCGCCCCTGCCGCCGCAGGTATTCGCCCACCGGCTTGCGCTTGAACGTCCCTTGGGCGATCTGTTTCGAGCGGCCATACAGGGCGGGTTTGCCTTGCTCGATCTCGAACAGGGGCCAGATCCCCGTTTCCACCGCCAGTTCGCCCAATTCGTGGGAATACATCGGATCGTAATCCCACCCCTTGGGGCAAGGGTCCAGGGCATGGATGAACGTGGGCCCGCCGATGCTCAGCGCCCGGCGCACCTTGTTGAGCATGTCCAGGGCGTAGGAGGGACAAACGGTCGCCACGTAGCGGCAATCCGGATGGCCCGCGGCCAGCATGGCCGCCGTGTTCTTCTTCCAGCGCCGATGCATGATGCGCCGCGCCTTGCCCGGCGGGGAAAACGTCGAGTTGGCCCCATAGGGCGAGGAGCCGGACACCTGGATGTCCGTATTGGCATACGACTCGTTGTCGTAGAGCAGGATCAGCAGGTTGTAGTCCCGGTGCTGCAGGGCCGCGGAAATGGCCGACAACCCCATGTCCGCCCCGCCTCCGTCGCCGCAGAAGGCGATGACGTTGATCGGCTCCTTGTTCATCTTTCCCTTGCGCATCAGCGCCCGCAGGCCCGCTACGGTGCCGGTGGCGGCCGATCCGGAAGAGCCCAATTGGGTGTGCATCCAAGGCACGACCCACGGCGTGGTGTAGTAGGTGGTGTTGGCCACGTACATGCACCCCGTGCTGCCCAGCACGATGGTGCGCGGGCCGGCCGCCTTGACCATCAACCGCATGGCCAGCGCCGACTCGCAACCTTGGCAGGTGCGGTGGCCGGAGCTGTAGTATTCCTCCGGCGGAATCTTCTTGACGCCCTTGAAGGCATCCAGCACCTGGGTGGCAAGAAACGCATCCAGGGGCTCGCGCGTGGTCGCTTGCATGCTCGTCACTCCCTCACGTCGATCCAGTGGGTTTCCTGCTCGCTGGCCTTGTCCGCTGCCGTGTCCCAGAGGCGGTCGGCCAGTGCCATGACGTGATCGGTTGTCACCTCCCGCCCTCCCAGGCCGGCCACGAACGAAACCACGCCCGGCCGGCGCTGGAGCGGATAGAGCGCCGCGCGCACTTCATTGGCCAGCACGCCGCTGTGGAAGGCCGAGCCGAACCCGTAGTCCCGATCGATCACACCCACGGTGCGCACGCCCCCCAGCGCCGCCTGCAGCGCTTCGGTGGGGAAGGGGCGGAACCAGCGCACGCGCACGAAGCCCACCTTGCGCCCTTGCTGGCGCAGCTTGCGCACGGCGACCTTGACCGGCATGGCCAGCGTGCCCATGCCCACCAGGGCCACCTCGGCGTCGTCCATGTGGTAGGCCTCGATGAAGGGATCGCCGCCGCGGCCGAAGCGGGCGCCGAAGTCCGCGTACGCTTCCAGGAGCACCTGGCTGGCGCGCCGCATGGCCAAGTCGCTCTGCCGCCGGATTTCCATCAGCCAGTCCTCGTTCACCTGCGGGGCGATGGTAATGGGATTGTCCGGGTGCAACTGTTTCTCCCCACGCCGGTAGGGCGGGAGGAAGGCGCGCACCGCCGCGGCGTCCGGTACCTTGACGATGGACTGGGAATGGGTGAGGAACGCGCCGTCGCAACTGATGGCGCAGGGCAGGAAGACGCGCGCATCCTCCGCCACGCGGTAGGCGATCAACGCGGTGTCCAGCGCCTCCTGGGCCGTTTCCACCCAGGCCAACAGCCAGCCCAGGTCCCGCACGGCCAGGGCGTCATTGTGTTCCACGCCAAAGGCCCCGGGGTCGTCCAACGCCCGGTTGCCCACCATCGCCACCAGCGGCAAGCGCAGCCCCGCCGTCACGGCGAGCGCCTCGAAAGCGTAGAACCAGCCCACGCCGCTGGAACCGGCGAACACCCGGGCGCCCACGGCGGAGGCGTGCTTGACGATCTCGAATTGCGAGTGCTCGCTTTCGGCCACGATGAATTCGCAGTCGAAGGCTCCGTTGGCGATCATCTGGGCGACATACTGCATCACCGTGTCGTAGGGCCGGATCGGGTAGGCCGTGATGACGTCCACGTCGGCCAGCCGGCACGCATGGGCGATGGCCTCGCTGCCGCTGATCAACTCCTCGGTGGCTCCCGCGGACATGGTCCCGCCGGGCGGCGCCTGGCCTTTGCCAGGGGCGGTTGCGTCTGGCGATTTCATCGGCTATCTCCTCACTTGGGAGGGCGCGGATTCCGCGGCATATTGGCCGGGATGATGGAAGCCGTGGGCGCGCGGGGCACGGGCGGCGAGCTTGCCCGCCCGCCAGGTGGCGTAGCTCCGCGCATCCTGGCGCCAAGCGGCCCACGGGCTGGCGTTGTCGTCGAAGGCCGCCTCGTTGACCATGACAATGCAGTCCTTCACCGGGCAGACCGCCTCGCAGACCCCGCAGCCGCTGCACGCTTCCAGATCGACGTCGTAGAGACCCTCCGCGGTGATGTTGAAGCTGGTGTCCGGGCATTGCAGCCAGCACAACGTGCATTTCTTGCACGTGGCGAAGTCGATAACGGGCCGCAGGGTGCGGGTGGAAAACTTCTTGAAGGTGGCGCTGCGGCCGGGTGTGAATCCGCCGTCCAGGCCACCGTCTCCCCCGCGCGCCGGCAGGGCGCGGATCACCAGCCCTTCCGTCATGCGGCTCGAACCCGGCAGGTCGTAGCTGCGCAAAGGCAGCCCGCCGCCCTGGCCCGCGGCCACGGGGCTGGCTTCCGTGGCGTCGTGGGCCTGCTTGGCGGAAGTCACCTTGAAGTCGTTCTTCCACTGCTCGGCGATCGCTTCCCCGATGGACGGCAACGTGACGATGTGAGGCGCCACCCTGGCCAAGGCGCCCAGCAGGCGGACGTCGGTATGGTCGTCCTTGAAGACGAACATGCCCGAGAAGCTGGCAGCGCCCGGGACAATGGCCAGTTGGTAGGGCGTCTCGCGCCGGTGGATATCGCGCAGCAACGCGCCGGGCGGCTGCGTGGAGACGACCAATAGCGTGCCGCCGGGCCGCAGGAGCTTGTTGACGGGCTGCAGACCGGACCAAGCCCAGGACTCCACTCCCTTGCACAACGTGTCGTCGGCGACGATGGTCACGTCGTTGTTGTTCGGCTCGTAGCGCGACAGGTACTCCTGCAGTTCCTCTTCCGTATCGGCCACCACGGCAAACTGCTTGGCGGGGATTCCGTTGCGCTCCGGCGAGTCGCCGTACCGCCCGAAGGCAATGCCGATCTTGCCTTCCTTGCGGGCCGCGAAGACCACGCCGCGGCAGAGATTCTTGGCCAGGGTCTTCTGGAACACGCCCCGATAGATGACCTCCACCGTCCCGATGCTCATGGACGATCTCCTCGAGAAGGAAGTGCGCCCGCCCGGGGCGCGCAGCCGCCCGGCGCGCCGGCTTCCGGGCGGCCGATGCACTCCGGCCGCTCCAATCCGCGCAAGCAAGAGATTTGGCTGGGCCAAGCCCAGACCGGGAATGATGCCGACATCGACCCCCCCGAATGGCTGGCCATTCAGGCGCAACGCCCGCCCGCGGGTTAACGACGTGACGTGGTCATGCTGCCCTCGCCGCGGGCCGTGCGCTATGAGCAATGTCATACGCCGCGCCCCGGCCGGGTCTCCGGCGGAGGCCGACGCTCCGGCTGCCGGCGGCTCCCAGGCCGGCACGGACTGGGCCGGGGAGCGGCACAGCTCGCACGGGAGGCGCGGGTAACCGGCTGTTCTGTCCCCCGAATCCCCTTCCGCAAGCGCTCCCGGCCCTCCTAGAACTCCAGCACCTGTTGCGGGGAACTTGCCGGGCATGGGGCGTTGACCAGAGTGTCCATAAGAAAGGGGTTCACCAAGCGAGCAAATGCATGACCTGCTGCCGGAGCTACGGCCCCTGACTTGACAGTGGGCCCGCTCTGCCAAGAAAGTCCAAGAGACGCCTCATAAACACGTAACAGGATTGGGCGAGCAAGAACGTCACGCTAGCCGCGTAGGGCCCCGAGGCGGGTAAGGCGGGGTATCCGATGGCATTGGCAAGGAGCCACAACGTCAAGAGCCAATCCGCTGCCCAGACGATGAGTATGAAGAGCGGAGCAGGGCCGTTCGAATATCGGCGCCGCCGCCTCGGGTTCAACAGCCAATAGGGAACAAAGAACGCGAAGAGGGCGGCGCTGCAGATTCGCCAGATGGCCGATGGGGTCACTGCGAAGAGCTCGACCAACATGGGAAGAACGCCAAAACCCGCGACGAGAAACCCCCGCTCCATGAGCACTTCAATGGCATAGGTTTGGACCGGCGAAAACGGGGCGCCACTGGCATGGCGCAGGACGACGAAAATCGCGACGGTGGTCGAGAACGTCATTCCCAGGGCTGCCAGCGCGTACAAGTATACGGATCCGCCGAGTTCCATTGCTCACCCCCCAAGACGCGGGTTCAGTCTTTTGCCTATTGCCCTATGCCTTCGCGCTCTTGATCCACGTCCGCAGGCGCTCCAGGCCCTCGCGGATGTTGGGCTCGCTCGTGGCGTAGGAGAAGCGCACGTGGTGGCCCTCGCCCGGCACGGGCTGGCCGAACTGGCTGTCGGCGAGCACGGCGACGTTGGCCTCCAACAGCCAGCGCTTGCGCAGGGCCTCCGCGCTGGCGCAGCCGGTCATCCGGCACAGCTCGGTGACGTTGGGCCAGATGTAGAAGGCCCCGCCGGGTTTCAGCGCCTTGACGCCGTCCAGGGTGTTCAGCTCCTCGAAGATCAAGTTGCGGCGCCGCGTGAAGCTTTCCATCATCTGGCGGTGCTCGGTCTGGTCGCCGGTCAGGGCCTCCACGGTCGCCCACTGGGTAATGGAGGACGCGCAGGAGTCCGTATTGGTGATCCACGTGGAGAAATAGGGCGCCAGGGTGCGGTTCGCCGCGTAGCCCATCCGCCAGCCGGTCATGGCGTAGCTCTTGGACGCGCCGTCCACCAGGATCGTGCGCTCCGCCATGCCCGGGACGCTGGCAATGGAGCAGAACTCGCTGTCGTGCACCATCGCCGCGTAGACCTCGTCGGAGAAGATCCACAGATCCGGCCAGGGCTTCACCACGTCCGCGATCGCCTGCAACTCCGCCCGGCTGAGCGTGCGCCCGGTGGGGTTGTGGGGCGAATTGAGGATCAGCAGGCGCGAGTTCTTGTTCAGTTTCTGCTTGAGCGTGGCCAGGTCGAAGTTGAAGGCTTCCCGCTCCAGCAGCGGCAGCGGCACGGGCACGGCCCCCATGGCGGCCACCTGGCTGCCGTAGATGGGAAAGCCCGGGGCCGGGTAGATCACCTCATGCCCGGCGCCCGCGTCGGTCACCGCGGCGATGGCGTACATGATGAACGGCTTGGCGCCGTTGGCCACGGTCACATCGTCCGGCCGCACGTCGATCTTGCGGGAGCGGGAGAGGTAGTCCGCCACGGCCTTGCGCAACTCCGGAATGCCGGCCGACGCGGTATAGCCCGTCTTGCCCGCGTCCATGGCGCGCTTGGCCGCCTCGCGGATATTGGCCGGCGTGATGAAGTCCGGTTGGCCGATGCCGAAGCTGACGATGGGCCGGCCC
>JBGPEV010000167.1:0-6623 GCA_041482995.1 bacterium
AGAAGCCCTTGGTGTCCTGGGCCTGGAACACCAAGCGCACGAGGAATTTCGCGGACTTCCAGGCGTAGAGGTGGGGCACGATCATGCGCATGGGCCCGCCATGCTCGATGGGCAGCGGCGCGCCCTCCAATTCGTAGGCCAGCAGGACGTCGTCGCCCTGCAATTCGGCCAGGGGCACGTTGGTCGTGTATCCGTCGCTACATTCCTGGATCAGGTGCGAGGCCTGGGGCTTGGGCCGCACACGCTCCAGCAGGTTGCTGAATTTCACGCCGCTCCAGCGCACGTCATACTTGGACCACGTGGTGACGCAGTGGAAGTCGGATACCTGATCGGCCTTGGGCAGGGCGGTGAACTCCGCCCAGGAGAGGTCCAACGGGCGCTCCACCAGCCCATCGACACGGAAGCGCCAACGCTCGAGGTGGAACTCCGGCTGAATGCCCAGGTCCAACACCGGAAAGCCCTTCACGAGATGCTGCCCGGGCGGCAGGCGGTTGTGCCCGCCGATCGCGCGGGGACCCGCCTTCTTGAATTTCTCCAGCAGCAGTTCCTTCGCGCGCAGCATCTTCTCGTTGATTTCCATGATCGCTGGCTCCGCATCGATGAGGGGCCGGGTCCGCAAGCGGGCGCCGGCCCGGGCCATTCGCCGCTCAGTGTGCCGCGCCCGCCGGAAAAGGCAAGCCACCGCCGCTCTACTCTGCCACGGCGCTCGCCCCGCCGCCGTGAGGCGGTTTAAACACAACAACATAACTGCAGCCACAGATAGACACAGATGAACACGGATAAGAAAAGCGGATGGCGATGGCGCAATGCAGAGATACGGGCGGAGCATCGCCGGACAATGATTAGCTAACCTGCTCCAGAAGCCCCTTGGAGAGCAGCCCGAGGCTATTTGGGTGCAGTCAGTCTCCGGAACTTGGGTGCTTCGTCAGAATCAATCTGTGTCTATCTGTGTTCATCTGTGGCTAATCATTTTTTGTCGTTGTGTATACCGGCACGCCCCAGTGCCGTCAGAAGGGGATCAGATAGGCCAATTGAATGACGGTGGAATCCAGATACAATTGCCTGCTGGTGTCCTCGCGCACCATCCGCACCTGAAGCGAGAACGGCGTGGCGATCAGCAGATCGGCCATCAGCGCGCCCATGCCCAGCGTCGCGGTCTCGGTGATCCGCTCGGTGGCGTCCTGGCGCACCCGGATCAGGCGGTATTCCAACCCGGCGCCGGCGCCCAGGAACAGGCGATACCAGGGCCGCCAACCCAGCGTGGCCCAGAACTGGTCGGTATCGACCGCCAGAAGATTGACCGGCTGGCCCTTCACCTGCGTACCGGCCGGCAAGACCCGCCGGTAGAACTGGCGGCTGTACCCCAGCCGCAGGCCACCCAACAGGACGTTCGCCGAGATCACCACCCCTTCGGAAACGTTGGCATTCGGGTTGTCCGATACCTTGAGCCGGGGATAGTGCAGAGCAGCGGCATGGGGGCCCAGGCCAATCTGCACGCCCGAATCGGGATCGATCCAGTCGTCACGAAGAATGTCCGGCGGCTGCAACGGGCGGTCCACCACGTCGGGATAAACGCGCTCCGGGGTCGGGGGTGGCTGGCGGGGCAATACCGGCGGCACGATCTGGGCGAATGCGGTCGGCGCGGCCAGGCAGAGCACCAGGGCCAGCGCGCCGGCGAACCCGCGCCGCCCGCGCAACGCTCCCCGGAAAACCCGCGGGGCGATCATAGGCCGGCCCCCGAGGACAGCACCTGCTGGCTGGTGCTTTGCAGCAGCCCGCCCAGATCGAACGTGATGGCCGCCCTGCGGTTGATGAAGAAGCGGTCCCGCCCGTTCTGCTGGGTCAGTTCCAGGGACTCCTGATAGATGAACCGGATGCGGTAGCAGATGGGATGGAAGTCCACGAACACCTGTGCCTGCTGCAGCCGCTGGCCCAGCGGCGCCGCGGCGGCGGCCAGGTTCAGCTGGCCGTTGAAACCCACGGACCATTGATCGGCCGCGGGAATTTCTCCGCTGAAACTGAAGGTGGTGCCCTCTGGGTGCAGCACGTCCTCGGGCGTGCGGTAGGTAAACTCGTTCTGCGTATAGCCGATGCCCAATGAACTGTTCGGGCGTACGTTGCCCTGCATGGAGATGAGAGACTCGGTGATGCGCTTCAACTGGTGATGGTAGTGGAGCTCGGAGGAGAGGCCGATCGGCCCCAACTGCATGGTGCCTTCCACGATCAGCGGCAACAGCGGCTCGCCCGGCGTGCTCTCCTGCCGCGTGGCAATGGCGGGACCGACCGGCCGATAGCCCGTGTCCTCCAGGAGGAGGTTGTAGCGCTGGACTAGATTCAGCGCGCCCAACTCGCCCACGGAAGGAGAGATCAGCGGCAGCCCACCCGCGTTGCCCTGGCCAGGCGTGGCGACGTCCGGCTGCAGTGAAACCGTCGGCGGCGGCAATGTGCGGCGCGGATACTGCCCGAGCCAGGTGTTGTCCAGACGCAGGGTGATCAACTCGCGCGCCACCCGGGATCGCACCACCCGGTCCGCCAGCGGCTGCTCGGCGTCTTCCACGGCATCGAACAACAGCCGCGGGGAAACGGTGTGTTTGACCGCCTGTAGTGGCCCTCCGGAGCGGGGAAACGCGCGGGAGAAATCCGCGCGCATTTCCACCTGCGCCTCGGACTGGGAGAATCCCTGGTTGGAGACGGGATCCGGCACGCTCTGCTTCTGGCGGTAGAGCCCGTCGTAGTCCATGAAGGTGCGCGCGACGGCGGTGCGCAACTCCAGCCCCGGGCCGAAGGAGAGCGGAACGACCACGGCGGGGCGCAGCAGCGTGGCTTGGCCGCTCAGCTCGTTCTTGGTGACGAAGTGCGCCGTGAACGACGACAACTGCAGAGCGAACGGCCACTCCTCCCGGGGCTTGAGCGCGCCGAAGTAGGTGAGCCGCGGCAACAGCGCCGGGCGGTTGTCTCCATCGGAAAAGGAGGCGCTAGTCGCGTAAATGGACTCGGCCTTGAATTCCGAGGCGTGCTCGGCCGTGGCGCCGAAATCTCCCCACCCGGCCTGATGGGTGACCGAGGCCTGATAGGCAAAATCGGGGCGGTAGTTCTCCACCAGATCGTATTCCCGCCGCACTTGCCCGTCGCTGGAATCGACCAGACTCAGCACCAAGCGTCCTGAATTCCCCAGCTGTTGGTTGTGCGCCCAGTCCAGCATGAACCGGCTGGGAAACCGGTCGCGCTGCGCCGCCTCCCCGGGCGGAAGGATGTCGTTCTCGTTGGAAGCAATGCGGGCAAACCGCTCCTCGATTCCCCACAGCCGCAGCTTGCCGGACTGACCGCGCAGGAACGCATAGCGATAGTCGAGTTCCACGGCATTGCCGCGCCGCTCGATGATTTCAGGCGTGATCGTCAAGTCCTGGTCCGAGGCGATCGCCCAGAAGTAGGGCACGACCAGTTGCGATCCGAGATTGAAACGCTCGAGGGTGGAGAACGACTGTAAATACGACGGCCGCAGGACGCCGGAGGTGCGCTTCTCCACCGTGGGCCAGGCCAAGATGGGGAACCAAAAGATCGGCACGTCACCCAATTCCAGCCGTGCGTTGGTGCCGGTGGCGAAGCTGTCAGTGCTGTAGTTGATGTGACTGGCCGAGATCCGCCATCCGGGAACAAAGGCCGGGCAGGCGGTCAATTCGCATCGATCCGCGGTGTAGCTGCCGTCGGCTTCCCGCCTCAGCGTGGCCGCCGTCAAATAGTAGCCACTCTGGCTGTCGTAGAGCCGGGCGTTGGTAATCGTGCCCAGACTCGTATCGGCATTGAAGTCCGCCTTGTCGGCGGAGATGAACAGCGTATTCTCCCGCAGGCGCACCTGGCCATTGGCCCGCACTTCGCTGGTGTCCGCGAACACGCGGACATCCAGCGCCTCCAGGGTGATGCCCCCGAAGCGCACTTTGGCTTCCTGGTAGCGGTAGATGTGGTTGTCCGAATCGAAGGTGAAGCCGGGGGATTCAATCTGGATTTCCGCCCCCCAGCTTCGCTGAGGCGCCAGGAGCAGCGCCAGAAGCAGCAGCCAGCACCCGAGCGCGCGGTAGAAAGGCCGGACGAGGGATCGCATTTCCGTTCCGGCGCGGATCAGGCATGCCCGGATTGGCTTTGCCGCAGCAAGCCCTGCAATTCCACCTTGCTGAACACGTAGGCGTCCGCGCAAAAGTGGCAGTTCACCTCGGCGCCGCCCTGCTTTTCGATCATGTCCGTCAGCTCGACGGGGTCCAGCATGCGCAGCACGGCCTCGACCTTGTCCCGCGAGCAGAAGCAGACGTAGGCCGGCTGCACCTCCTCCGTCGGGTGGGGCGCCTCGGGCACGTCCAGGCGGGCCAGCACCTCGTCCGGCGCGCGGGGGGCCGATTCCAGCCATTCGCGGAACGCGGGGCGCTCGATCCGCTGGCGCACGGCATCGAAGGCTTCCAGGTCTCCTCCCGGCAGCGGCTGCAGCAGCAGTCCGACGGCGGACACGGGCGCGATGGGCTCGCGGGGCGGAACCACCAGTCCCACGGCCAGCGCGGTTTCCACCTGGAAGGAGAGGGAAAACAGGAATGCCAGGTCCCGCGCCACGTCGCGGAACATGGCGGGCGTGATCCCCGTGTGGCCCATGCGGTTGGGCAGGCTGGTGGTGGCCGTCACCCGCCCGTCGCCGCCGATGGCCTCGGAAAGCGTGCGCGTCTCGGGCAGCAGGCGCAACCGTTGGGGAAAGCCCCGCACCTCGCCGCGGGGGGTGGTGTCCACCAGGATGGTGCCCACCGGGCCGGGATACATCCAGCGCAGGGTGAGCTTTTCCTCGTCCTTCAAGTGAATGGACGTGAGGGCGGCGCAGGTGAGCGCCTCGCTGAGCAGCCAGCCGGAGAGCAGGTCGGCCTTGTGGCGGGGCATCGCCTCCTCGCACAGGGAGGCGGCCTGGCACACCGCGAAGCGGAACTGGTGTTGGGGGAAGATGCCCCTGATCAGCCGGTCAGTCATGACGGTTCCGCGCAAGTTGACCCTTCCGCCCTTCTCACCCGCCCCCCGTTAACGGCGGCCCAGAGGACCGCAACCCTCCGGCGCGGGCGGATTTCCAGTACGGTACAGCCCTTGGGCCGCCCCGTAAACGGGTTTCAGCGCGGCGTGGGCGGCGGAAATCCGGGGGTGGCCAGCAGCGGGCGCAGTTCCGGAAAGCGCCCCCAGTCGTAATCCACCCGCAGCAGGTGCAGGCCCCGGCCCGGGGCGGTCATGGCGGCGCGCTCCCGGCGCCGTGCGGCCAGGATCGCCTCCACGCCGGAAGGCGGGAGGTCGCCCGACCCCACCGCCACCAGCGTTCCGGTGAGGATGCGCGCCATGTGCTGCAGAAAGCCGCTCGCCTCGAACTCGATCCCCAGGGCCGCTTCCGCCTCTCCGCTGTGGGCGATACGGATGGCGCGCATCTCGCGCACGGGGGTCACGGCGGCGCACTCCTTGGCGCGGAAGGACGAGAAGTCGTGGGTGCCGAGCAGGCGCTCCGCCGCGGCCCGCATCGCCTCCAGATCCAGGGGCCGGCGCACCCACCAGCAGTGGCGGCGGGCCAGCACCGGCGGCGCGGGCCGGTCATGGATGCGGTAGCGGTAGCACTTGCCGATGGCGCTGTGCCGGGCGTGGAAGTCCGGCGGCGCCCAGCCCAGGGCCGTCACGCCGATCTCCGGCCCGGCCAGCCCGTTCAGGCTGCCTTGCAGCTTGCGCAGATCGGTCTCCGCGGGCACCCAGGCGTTGGCCACCTGGGCCAGCGCGTGCACGCCCGTGTCGGTGCGGCCCGACCCATACAGATCCACGTGCTGCCGCACGGCCACGCGCAGGGCGTCCTCCAATCGCCCCTGCACGGTCGGCGCATGGGGCTGAATCTGCCAGCCTTGAAAGCTGCCGCCGTCGTAGGCGATCACCAAGGCCAGATTGCGCAGCCCGGCGGCTTGCAGCGCCCGCAGCCGTTCCTGCGGCGGAACCGCGGAGGCGGGGCGGCCGGCGCCGCTGGGGCCGGCGGGAGAGGGAGTGACTTCGCTGGACACGGATGAACCGTGGGAACGCGCGGGGCGGCCCCGTCTGGGCGCCGACCCGGCTGGGGGAGAGCGGCCGGTCAGACCGCCCGCTGCACCATTTCCCGGACTTTCGCCGGGTTGTTGCCCACGAACAGGTCGACCTGCTGGCCGTCCTTGAACAGCATGATCGTGGGAATTCCGCGGATGCCGTACTTGACCGGAATACCCGGGTTGGCGTCGATATCCACCTTGGCCACCGTGAGCTGCGCGGAGTAATCCTCCGCCAGCTTCTCGATGGTGGGCGCCAGCGCCTTGCAGGGCGCGCACCACTCGGCCCAGAAATCCACCAGGGTCAGGCCCTTGGAAATGCCCGTTTCAAAGGTGCTTTCGGTCAGATTGACGACCCGTTCGCTTGCCATGTTCCACACCTCGAGAAAAAAGAAAGGAAGCCGGCCGCTGGCCCCCTCCCGGAGCCGGGGCGGGCTTCCCGCCACCTGATTGAAACAGTATAGAGCCGGGGGGAGGATGTGGCAACCGGGGCTGCCTGCGGACCTGCGACTCCCTCACCCCCGGCCCCTCTCCCTCGCAAGCGAGGGAGAGGGG
>JBGPEV010000168.1:0-6579 GCA_041482995.1 bacterium
CCGTCGGCCCGGAGCCGCGCGGCGCGCGCGAGCGCACGCAGGGCGCCGGCCGTCCGCAACGCAGCCGGGGCGGCCGCGGCCGCCGTCCGCGCAGGCCCAACGGCAGTGGCCAAGCCCCGGCCGTCGTGGGTGGAGAGTAAGCCGTAACCTCGCGGTGACGACAGAGCGGGCCGGCGCGGGAGCGCCGGCCCGCTGCGAGTGCCCGCCGTCGGGCGGCCGCTCCAGGTTCACGCTGCCGGTCGCGCGGGCGTCCGGGAAAACGGTGCCGCCCCATCGGTCACACGCCCAGTTTCCGAAGAACACCTTGCCGCCGGGGGGTACGCCGCCGTTGGCCGGCCGGCCCACCGGACGGGTCGGCCGCGTCCCACTCCGCTCTTGACAGCGGTTGGGATTCCATGAGTTGTTGTGCCGTCGGGGGGACTTCCAGAGGACGAGGTCCGGGGGACCTCGCCCCAGCTTGATCCGCTGTAACGCCCTACGCCCGGATGGCCCGGGTCTGTCCCGTCGATCGTCCGGGGTGTCGCACGGCCCACTGAGGAGTCTGGCACATGAACGCACGACGTTGCCTCCATCTCGCCCTGGCAGGCGCACTGCTCCTGCTGGGCACCGCCGCAGACGGCTGGGCACAGAAATATGGCGGCATTTTGCGCGCCGTCCAGCGGGAAAATCCGCCCAATCTCTCGATTCACGAGGCCGCCACGGTTTCCGTGACGTGGGTGATGCAGTCCGTCTACAGCAACCTGGCGCTCTACAATGCGGCCCATGCCGTGGAAAGCGCCGATGACCTGACGCCCGAACTGGCGGAAAGCTGGGATTGGAGCGACGGCGGCCAAAAGCTCACCTTCAAGCTGCGCCACGGCGTGAAGTGGCACGATGGGCAGCCCTTCACGGCGAATGACGTCAAGTACACGATCGACCTGTTGCGGGAAGTGCTGCCGGACAAGAAGCTGCGGCTCAATCCCCGCAAGCTTTGGTACGAGAACGTGAAGGAGGTGGTGACCAACGGGGACTACGAGGTGACGATCCTCCTCAAGAATCCCCAGCCCTCGCTGCTGTCCATGCTGGCCACGGGGTATTCGCCCATCTATCCCGCGCACGTCGACCCCAATGCAGTGCGCACCAAGGCGATCGGTACCGGGCCCTTCCGGTTGAAGACCTACGAACCGGACCAACTGATCGAAGTGGAGAAGAATCCGGACTACTTCATCAAGGGCCGTCCCTATCTGGACGGCATCAAGTTCACGGTGATCAAGGACCGCCAATCCCGTGCCGCCGCTCTGATTGCCGGGCAGGTGGATCTGCTGATGCCTCAGGAAGCGCCCATCACGCTGCGGGACCAGGTCGTGAATGCGGTGCCCACCATGGTGGTGCACACCGTGGCCCAAGCGGCCAATTACAACATCGTGATCGTCAACAACAAGCCGCCGTTCGATAACCTCAAGGTGCGCCAGGCGGTCAACTACGCGTTGGACCGCCATGCGTTCCTCAAGACGCAATTGGGCGGCGCCGTGCCCGGCGGCATGGTGCCCTCGCCCCCCTACAATCCGTGGGGGCTGCCGGTATCCGAACTCAACAAGCTGCCCGGCTACGGCGACCCCGCGAAGGACAAGGCCCAGGCCCGCAAGCTGCTGGCGGACGCCGGCTACTCGGCCGGCAAGCCGCTGCGCATCACGGTCAGTACCCGCTCCACGCCGCTCTATCAGGACATGGCCGTATGGATGATCGCGGAATTGAAGGGGGTGGGTATCGAGGCCACGCTCGCCGTCGTGGAATCCTCGATGTGGTTCCCGAACTTGGCCAAACGGGAAATCCTGGTGGGCGCCAATATGACGGCCAGCGGATCGGACGACCCCGATGCCTGGTACTTCGAGAACTACCTGTGCGGCTCGCAGCGGAACTACTCGGACTATTGCAACAGGGACGTGGACGCCGAGATCATGAAGATGTCCCAGGAGCAGGACAAGACCAAGCGCAGGGCGATGGTGTGGGAGATCGAGCGCCGGGTCGCCCTCGATGCCGCCCGGCCGGTGCTGGGCCACGCATTGGATTTCCAGATGAACTGGCCCCACGTGAAAGGCTACGTACCTCACAACAGCCTGTACAGCTACGCGCGGTTCCAGGACGCGTGGCTGGATCAGTAGCGCCGTACGGCGGGGCCGTTGACGCCGCGCCGTCACCGCGCCCGCCCCTCCCCGCCCCCGTTTGTGGAATCCTTCCACAGGCGGGGCGCACGGGGAAAGGACTTCCCACCCTTCCGTCGTGCCGCTGAGCCGGCAGGTGCGCGGCGGCGCAAAGTCTCCGTCCTGCCATGAGCCGCCCGCCGGCTGCAAAATGGCGTTGGAGGGCGGCTTGTGCCTATCGTGAAAGATCGGGAACACCCTCTCCCCGGGGCGTTTGGCGGTGGCGAATCCATCCGCGGTTCATTCAAGGAGTCTTTCGTGCGACCGATCGGCCTCATCGTGGGCATCCTGCTGGCCCTGTCCCTGCCGGTGCGGGCGCAAAGTATCGAGGTGGGCAAGCAGGCGCTGGAGAAGAAGGACTACGCCGCGGCGCTAGAGCAGTGGCGGCCCCTGGCGGAGAACGGAAACCCCGAGGCGCAGAACGGACTGGGGGTGCTGTATGCCAACGGCCTGGGCGTGGCCAAGTCGCCCACGGAGGCCGCCGCCTGGTATCGCAAAGCGGCCGAGCAGGGCCACGTGGATGCGCAAGTCGCGCTGGGAAGGGCCTATGCCAATGGGACGGGGGTGGCTCAGAATCCAACGGAGGCCGCCCAGTGGTTTCGCAAGGCGGCCGAGCAGGGGGATGCCCGGGCCGAGCACCTGCTGGGCGGCGCCTACGGGAGCGCGTTCGGCGTTCCCCGCAACATCACGGAAGCCCTCAAGTGGTTCCGCAAGGCGGCCGAGCAGGGATACGCCGAGGCCCAGAACGATCTGGCCGTGGCCTACATGAGCGGTAGCGGCGTGGCCAAGAATCCGGGCGAGGCCGTCTCCTGGTTCCGCAAGGCGGCTGAACAGGGCAGCGCCCAGGCCCAGAACAATCTGGGGCTGGCCTATGCCGAGGGGATCGGCGTCGGCAAGGAACCCGCGGCGGCGGCCCTCTGGTTCCGCAAAGCGGCCGAGCAGGGCAACGCGGCGGCGCAAGAAAACCTTGGCCAAGCGCTGGTGCACGGCAATGGCGTGCGGAAGGACCTGGAAGAAGCCGTCTCCTGGTTCCGCAAATCCGCCGAGCAGGGGCGCGCCGATGCGCAATACATGCTGGGCGGCGCCTATTTGCTGGGCAAGGGTACCGCGCCGGACATCGCCGAGTTCGCGCGCTGGAACCGGCTGGCCGCCGACCAGGGGCACCCGGGCGCGGAATTCTCCATGGGGGTGGCCTATGAGCAGGGGGCCGGTGTGAAACCGGACCCCGTGCAGGCTTATCTCTGGTACTCGCTGGCATCCCTGCAAGGCCACGCCCCGGCGCGCAAGAATTTGGAAGTACTGGCACCCAAGCTCAGCGCAGCGCAGCGGGCCGAGGCCGAGCAGCAGGCGAAGGACTGGAAGCCCGGCCCCCGCTCCTGACGGCCACCCGTCCCCCGATTCCCGCGTAGACATGGCCTTCCAGCGCCGCTCCGCCCGGCGGGGCGGGCAGCAACGTTCCCGGGGGGAGCACGGCCTGGAAGGCGATCCATGCCGCCAGGAGGCTATCGAGGGCATCTCCTCCAGACTGTGCCACCAGGCGGCTCCGCAGCGACGCCGGCACGGGCGCCAGGGCGCCGTCGGCTTCCAGCGCGTGCAGAATGGCGCCCCGCCGGCGCGCCCGCGCCGCCCCCGGGCCCTTGTAGGGCGGCTGGTAGAGTCCCAGCCGCTTGAGCGCCGACGCCGGGCAGCACTCCAGCAACCACGGGATGCCGGCGCGGGGCCGTTGCAGGGGCAGCACGCGAATCGCGCCCGCTCCCACCAGCGGCAAGAGAACGTCGCGCAGGCCGCGATAGGTCTGGCGATAGAGCCGCAGGTTGTTGGGGGCAAACGGCGTTTGCGCGGCCCGGTCGCAGGTGGGCTTCGGCCCCCTCGCCCAGTGGCGGTGCGTCGCCAGGTAGAATGCCGCCGGGCCAGGGTAGCGGCGCGGGAACTCCGCGAGAAAGCGCGGCCAGGAGCGTTCGGGGATCATGGCGGCAGGCAGGCTGAACGGGAAGTCGCAGCCCACCACGCACGCTCCCGCGCGGCGCAGGAACTGCACCAGGGCGCGATGGGTCGCCCCGGGTGAGGGGTCGCATCCCAGCAGCGTGACGGCGGAGTCGCACGCTTCCACGGCTTGGCGTCGCGGCTGGTCAGGTAGATGGCCGTGCCGCAGGCCTGGGCGGCCGCCAGCACCGCGAAGGCCCAGCGGTAGGCGATCTCGGGCGAGGCGCCGCCCGCCACGGGGAAGGCGCCGATCACGGCCCCCGTGGCGACCGGGGAGGCTCCGGCAGCAGGGTGATGCAGGCGATGCCCGCCAGCACACCGGCGGCCCCGGCCAAGTGGCTCCACTGCAGGCGCTCCCCCAGCACGGCGACGGAGAGCGCCACCGCGCTGATGGGCATCAGGCCCAGAAACACGGCGGCGGTCCCGGCAGGGACGCGGGCCAAGCCCCAGTACCAGAGCAGGAAGGCACCCGCGCCCACGAACAAGCCGTAGTAGACCACGGGCACCCACGCCTGCCAGGGCGCGGCGGAGAAGTCGAAGTGCAGCGCCTCCCACAGGGCAAAGGGCGCGAACATCGCCAGTCCCCAGGCGGTGACGTAGGTGGCGATGGCCAGGGGCGAGAGCGCGCGGGACACCTGCTTGCCCAGGGCGCTGAACAGGGCCTCGGTGATGGCCACGCCCACGATGAGCAGGTTGCCCAGCCAGGGAAGGCTCCCCCGTTCCCCGGCGGCCAGGCCCGGCAGGTTGAGCGCCACCAGGCCCACGACGGTGAAGGCGATACCCGCGGCTTGGACCGGCCCCAGGCGTTCGCCCATCCAACCCCAGGCGATCAACCCCAGCACGGCGGGCGAGGCGCTGGTGATGATCCCGCCCTCCACGGCCGTGGTCCAGCGCAGGCCATAGAGCAGAAAGACGCTGAAGAGGAACATCCCCGCGAAGGCGATCCAGAACAAGTACCAGCCGTCGCGCCGCCGCACCCGCGGCAGCCGCCCTTCCCGCCACAGCAGCAGCGGCAGCAGAATGGCCAATCCGACAATGGAGCGCAGCGCGGAGGCCAGGAACACCGGCAGGGCCGCCGTCATCAGCTTGGCGGTCACCACCAGGCTGCCCACCAGCACTTGGGCCAGGGCCAGGGCCACATAGGCACGCCAGGGGATCAAAAGTCAGATCTCAGCACGACGCGGAAAAGCCGGAGCACAAAGGCACAAAGACATCTTATTTCATCAATGGCTACGGCGTGTAAGTGATTCGTGCCGATCGGCAAAGCCAACCTCAAGCCGGAGAGCACCGCAGCGATCCGTTGCGTCCAAATCTTCTTCGTGCCTTCGGGTCTTTGTGTCTTCCTGCGTTGCCGCTGTCCTGTTCACTCCCCATAGGGATAGTCCATCTGCGTCTTGATCTTTTGACGCGCTTCCTCGCCCGCCAGGCGGCTGCAGACGTAGAGACCCAGGTCGATGGACGTGCTGACGCCCCGGGCGGTGATGATGGCGCCCTCGTCCACCACGCGCTGGTCGGTGACCACCGTTCCGCAATAGGGGCGCAACTCCTCGTAGGCGCTGGGGTGCGTGGTGGCCCGCTTGCCCCGCAGGTAGCCCAGGGCGCCCCAGAGCAACGCGCCCGTGCAGACGGACACCTTGAGCGGCGCGTCCTCCCCCGTGGCGAGCCAATCCAGGTAGGGGCGCTCGTGCTGCAGCTTGCGGGTGGCCATGCCGCCGGGAAGAAACAGCAGGTCAAAGCCCTTGAGCGCGGCAGGCCGGGCCGTGGCCCGCATCCACAGGCCCCGGTCGTCCTTCACCTCCGGCGTGCGGGCGACGATGGAGGCGCGCAGATCCGGCAGGAACCCCAAGGTCTTCAGGCGGCCGACGGCGTCGTAGAAGCCGATGAAGTCCAGCGCGGTCATGCCGTCGAAGATGATGTAGCCGATGTGCATGGGGGATGCTTCCATTCGCGGGTGACGCGCGCGCTGCCCCCTGCCCAGGGGCCGGCCGTGGGCACACAGGAAACCGACGCGGGCGTAGCGTAGCCCTGGCAATGGCGCCCCGCAAGAGCACGCGGCGCATGGTCAGCGTGCGGCGCTGCCGGGGTCCGCCAGGGGCGTCCCTGCCGGCCGTGTGCCCAGCACCGCCCAGGTGACGACGGGGTGCTGCTTGCCCTTGACCGGGACCGCCGGCAACTCCCGGAGATCGAAGCGTGCATCCAGGCGCTGGCGCACCGCGTCGGTGATCAGCAGGTCCACCTCGTGCACCCGGGTCAGTTGCTCCACCCGCGCCGCGGTGTTCACCGTGTCTCCCACGACGCTGAAGGTGCTCAGGCTCTGATTGCCCATCACGCCGGCGACGACGTCGCCGTGGTGAATCCCGACTCCGAATCGCAACTCCGGCAAGCCGCGCTTCCGCAACTGCGCGTTGTAATCGGC
>JBGPEV010000169.1:0-6562 GCA_041482995.1 bacterium
CCACGCCCATGGCGATGCCCACCAGCATGTAGAGGCGATCGGCATAGGGTGCCAGATCGTGGGCGGCGGCGGCCGGCACGATGACGCTGTCGATGGCGACCTTGGTCAGATAAGGGATCAGCATCGCCGCCGCGGCCGATACGGGGATCAGCAGCACGACGCCGGCCAGCAGCAGCGCGCGCCGCTTCAGCAGCGGCAAGGCCATGCTCCGCAACGTGGCGGGCCGGGGAGCGGAGTGGGTGGCGTTCATCGTCTCTCGTCAATCCGCCGAATAGGGCCGGGGCGCCGCTTGCGCCGCGGGCGGGAGGGCCTGTTGCTCGCTCTGGAACAGCCACGCCTGGCGGTAGGGCCCCGGGCGGCCGCTCAGTTCCTCGTGGCTCCCGATATCCGCCAGCCGGCCGCCTTCCAGCACCAGGATGCGCTGCGCCCGCTCCAGCACGGAGATGCGGTGGGAGACGATCAGCAGCGAGCGGGCGTGGCGGAAGCCATAGATCTGGTCGATCAGGAAACGCTCGGTCTCGTGATCCACGGCGGAGAGCACGTCGTCGAGGATCAGCAAGTCGCACGGCTTGAGCAGGGTGCGCGCCAGCGAGATGCGCTGCTTCTGGCCGCCGGATAGCGTGATGCCCTTTTCCCCCACCAGGGTATCCAGCCCGGAGGGCAGGCGCTCCAGGTCGTCGCGCAGGGCGGCCGCTTGGGCCGCCCGCTCCAAGGTGGGATCGTCCACGCCGGGCGCGGCGAGGCGGATGTTCTCCCGGATCGTGGCCGAGAACAGGAACGGCTCCTGGGTCACCGTAACCACGTGGCGGCGGAGCGTTTTCTGGCTGATTTCCGTTACGTCGATCCCATCCAGGAACACGGTGCGGGGAGGCGGCGTGAGAAAGCGGTTGACCAGATTAACCAGCGTGGTCTTGCCGCTGCCCACCGTGCCGAACACCCCCACGATCTCACCGGGCCGCGCTTGAAATGACAAATCGCGCAACACCGGACGGCCGGGCTCGTCCGGAAAGGCATAGGTCAGACCCTCGACCCGCAGGCCCTCCTGCAACTGCCCGGGCAGGGCCGCTTCCGCCGCCGGCCGAACGGCCGGCAAGCCCGGCGGGGTGTTGAGGATCGCCTCCAGGCTGTCCATGGCCGTCATGCCGCGCTGCATCATGAACATGAGAAAGGTGATCCCCATCATGGGGGGCACGAGCATCGCCAGATAGAGGGCATAGGCCATGAACTGGCCCATGGTCATGCCCGCGCGCGCCACCATCATCCCGCCGAACAACACCAGCAACACCTTCAGCGCGTTGGAGATATGGGTGAGGATCGGCATCAGGTAGGAGCGGAAATTGGACATGCGGATGGCGCTGTCGCGCACCGCGTCGCTCAACGCGGTGAAGCGCCCCTCCACCCAGCCGAAGTGGCGGTAGGACTTCAGCACGTCCACGCCGTTGTAGGATTCCACGGTGAAGTCGGAAAGCTGCTGCAAGGACTGCATCTGCACCAATTGCTCCCCGCGCAATCGGCGCATGCCCCATTGCAGCCCGCCGAAGGCCAGCACGATGGGGATCGCGCAGGACAGCGTCAGCACCGGCGAGATCTTGTACATGTAGTAGGGCGCCAGGGAGAGCGTGCCGATGCTGTTGATGGCCTGCAACAGGCCGAACCCCAGCATCATCCGCACACCCGTAACGTCGTTGTTGATGCGGGAGATGATGGCGCCGGTGGGATTCTTCAGGAAGAAATCCCGCTGCAGCGTGGAAAGGTGCTCCAGCAGCCGGTTCTTCAGCTCGTACTCGACCGCCCGGCCGGGGGTGAAGAACAGCAGCCGCGAGGCCGTGCGGGTGCCGATGATGCCCACGGCGAAGAGCAGAATCCAGCCGATGCGGTTGAGGAATTCCCGCCCGGTCGGGTCCGGATTGCCGCGCAGGATATCGATGGCCTGTTGGAGATAGCCCGGAATCGATACGGCCATCCACAAGGTCGCCCCCAGCATCACCATGCCCGTCAGGTAGGACAGGAGATTTTGCCGCAGCAGGGCCAGAAAGAATCGGACGCGGCTCATGGACGAAGGAACGCTCCAGCGATTCGAAGGATCATGCGGCACGCGGCGCCCGCCGCCGCGCCGGGGCCAGTCCGGCACAATGCAAGAGAACAGTCTAACATCGGATTTCGCGTTCGGGAACCGAATCCCATTCCCGGGAGTGCCCGGAGAATCGTGGACGATGCATCCGCACCCGCCTCGCGCTGCGCCGCCATCCGCCGGGGGATTCATTGACCGCTCTGGACGTTCGTGGCACGGTCCAGGCCGGCTGTGGCAAACCCGCGGAGGTACGTCGGCGGCTCGACAGCATCCCATGGACAACCTGACCGGAAAGATTGCGCTGGTGACGGGGATCGCCAACAAGCGGTCCATCGCCTATGCCGTGGCCGAGGATTTCGCCGCCAACGGTGCGCGGCTTGTCATCGCCTACCTGCCCCTGGAAAAGGACGGCGCGGAGGAAAAGCTCCGCCGGCTGACCGAGGACCTGAAGCCGGAACTCGTCCTGCCCTTGGACGTGACCCGGCCGGAGACGATTTCCGCGCTGTTCGACCGGACGCGATCGACCTGCGGCCGGTTGGACGTGCTGGTGCATTCCCTCGCCAACTCCAAACGGGAGGAATTGGCTGGACGCCACTCGGACATCTCGGAGGCGGGATTCCTCGTCGCCCAACAGGTGAGCGCCTACAGCCTGATCGCCCTGACGCGCGCGGCCCGGCCCCTGATGGCGCCGGAAGGCGGCTCCGTCCTCACGATGACCTACATCGGATCCGAGCGGGCCGCCGTCAATTACAATGTGATGGGCCCGGCCAAGGCGGCGTTGGAGGCCAACGTCCGCTATCTGGCCATGGAGCTGGGGCCGGAGAAGATCCGGGTCAATGCCATTTCCGCCGGGCCGATCCGCACGCTCTCCGCGTCCGGCATCAAGGACTTCCTGGACCTGCTGCACAACGCGGCGGAGAAAAACGCCCTGAAGCGCAATGTGACTCTGGAGGAAGTGGCCCATGCGGCGACGTTCCTGGCCAGTCCCCGCGGCTCGGGCATCACGGGCCAGGTCATTCACGTGGACGGCGGATTCAACATCTACGGGTAGGGTCGGACCGTTGGAAACGCTCTGAGGGTGAAACCCTCATGGCCAGAGCTTGAGGATGGCGACGGCGAGGCCCAGCAGGGCGATCATGATGAACGTGAAGCGGTTTGTCATGTCCTTGATGTCGACCCGCAGTTCCGACCTTCCCAATTGATACTCGGCCCGCAGTTCCTTCACCGCAGCGGCAAGGTCGCTTTTGAGTTCCTTGACGGCTGCATCCAGGGCGCTCGTGGTCGCCAGATCTCCCCGGATGATATGCGCAGCCTCCTCCATCTTCGCGGCAAATACCCGCGCTTGGGGCTGTGTAACCCCGGCAGCGACCAAATCGTCGGTGATCTTTTGGGTATCGAGCAGCGGCATCCATTGCTCCGGATACGGTTGCATGGAACCCTATTCAGGCCATCGGAGTGTAGCCAATTCAATCGATCACCGCCACCTGGGAGTCCGCTCGCACATGTCCAACCCCCTCACCCTCGTCACCTGGAACGTGAACTCCCTGCGGGCGCGGCTGGAGTCCGTGCAGCGCTGGTTGCAGGAGTACCACCCCGACGTGGCGTGCTTGCAGGAAACCAAGGTCGCCGACGACCAGTTCCCCCGCGAGACCATCGAGGCGCTCGGCTACCAAATCGCCATGCACGGGCAGCGCACGTACAACGGCGTGGCGATCCTCTCCCGCCTTCCGCTCTCGGACGTGGCGCTGGGCTTCGACGGCCAGGGCGGTGACGAGCAGAAGCGCCTGATCGCCGCCACCGTGGGCGGCATCCGCGTCGTCAATGCCTACATTCCCAACGGCCAAGCGGTGGGCTCGGACAAGTTCGCCTACAAGTTGGACTTCTTCGCTCAACTCAAAACTTACTTCGACCAGAGCCACAAACCCAAGGAGGCGGTGGTACTGGTGGGGGACTTCAACGTCGCCCCGGCGCCGGAGGACGTGTTCGACCCTCAGGAGATGGATGGACAGGTCTGCTTTCACCCCGCTGAACGTGCCGCCCTGGAGCGGTTGCGCGGGTGGGGGTTTGTGGACCAGTTCCGGCGCCTCCACCCGGAGCCCGGCTACTATTCCTGGTGGGACTACCGGCAGGCCGGCTTCCAGCGCGATCGTGGGCTGCGCATCGACCACGTGTGGACCAGCCCGCCGTTGACCCCGCGTACCGAGGCCTGCTGGATCGACCGGGAGGAGCGCTCCCGCGAGAAGGCCTCCGACCATGCACCGGTCGTGGTGACCTTCACGTCGGGCTAACCCACTGGACTGATTCTTGCTTGGACTCCTGCGGAGCCCTTTGCCTGCGGTGGGCCGCAGGGATGGGCAACTTGACGAAAAACGCTTTGCGGTGAGTAGCTTAGGACACAGTTCGGCAACGCGGAAATCAAGGCGGGTAGGCGGCTCCCCTCGCCCAGGAAAAGGGCGTAGCATCGGATGGGGCGGAACCCTTCAACACGCTAACGATTGACGCTGCAACGGGGCGACCCTAGAGGTGCCACCGGCGGAGAGCACACATGAGTTCGGTACTGTCCCAAAGTGAAGTCGATGCCCTGCTCAAGGGCATCTCTGGGGGTGAGTTCGAGGTCGAACAGCAGGAAGGGGGCGGGGGTGGCGATGAAGAGATCATCCCCTACGACCTGACGAGCCAGGACCGCATCATCCGGGGCCGCATGCCGACCCTGGAGATCATTCACGACCGCTTCGTGCGCTTGTTCCGGCTCACGCTCTCCACCGCGCTGCGCAAGGTGGTGGACATCAGCGTGCGGTCGACCGAGTTGATCAAGTTCGGCGAATTCCTCAAGACGCTGCCCGTGCCCTCGTCCCTGAACCTGTTCCGCATGAGCCCGCTGCGCGGCAACGCGATCATGGTGCTGGAGACGCGGCTGGTGTTCACGCTGATCGACCTGTTCTTCGGCGGAACGGGCGAGCTGGAGGTGAAGGCGGAGGGCCGCGACTTTTCCGCCATCGAGCAGCGGATGATCAAGCGCGTCGTGATCAGCGCCCTGGAAGACCTGCAGCAATCCTGGCGGCCGGTGTTTCCGGTGCAGATCACGTTCAGCCGCTCCGAGGTGAACCCGCAGTTCGTGGCCATCGTGCCCCACAGCTAGGTGGTGGTCGTGGTCACCTTCGACGTGGAGATGGGCCGCGCGCCCATGTCCATCACGCTGTGCATTCCTTACTCCATGATCGAGCCCATCCGCGCCAAGCTGAATGCCGGCTTCCAAAGCGACCAGAACGAGGTGGACACCACGTGGCTCAACCGCTTCCGCACCAACCTGCAGAGCGCCAAGGTGGAAGTGGTGGTGGAACTGGGCAAGACAGACCTCAATGTGCGGGATTTCCTCAACCTGAAGGCGGGCGACATCCTCTCCCTGGACCAGGAGGTGGACAAACCGTTGGCCGTCACGGTGGAGGGGATCACCAAGTTCAGGGGCTATCAGGGGTCCTACAAGGGCCGTCAGGCCGTCAAGGTTGCCGAATTCGTGTACAAACCTCCGATCGTGGACGAGATCCTGCTGCTGTGACGAGCCGGGACCGTGCAGACAAGTTGCCCTCGCCACCCCCGATTCCCCTTGGGGTCTGGCGGCAGGGGTTTGTCTGTCCTATACTGATAGATGGCGACCGATATTCGGTAGTAATGATCCAACCCCAGCGCCGGAACGGGCCACCGCTTCGGGTTGACGGGCGCACGCCGGCCGGTTGTGGCCGCACCCGAACGCCCCTTCCGATGCCGACCGCATCCCGCTCGCAAAAAAGGTACTGGAGCTGTATCCATGCCGACATGGATTCGATTCCGTTTTGACAGTGGCGACACGACGCTGGTCAATGCCGATGAGACGCACATTCTGTTCAAGGCGGAGGAGCAGCGGATCGAGGTCTACCCCGCTACCTCCGGGATCGGCAAGGAAGCGCCGCAAACCGTCTGCGTCTACACCTGCGAGTATCCGGAGCAGGTGACGGCGGCGGAGGAACTGATCTTCGACGCCCTCTCCCGTGGGCAATCCGTCACGCTCTCCCTCGACGCCTTGGACGAGCACGCGGAATACCTCAATCACGTGCACGGCATCCGCATGGTGCTGCAGTTGCTGCACCAGGGCACCTTGCGCATTCCCGTCGAGGACGGATACACGGACGAGGAATTGTTCGACAACGACAACGAGGAGAACGGCCAGGCGTCGGAGATCTCCCAATTCGAGAACATGCTGCACACCTACCTAGATGTGCCGCAGGACACGCTGCGCCGCGCCATCAAGAAAGAACCGGCGGATTGCCCGTTCAACATCGTGCGTGACCACGAGGAGTGCGAGGACCACGGCTTCCACGAGTACTGGGTGGTGACCACCCGCCCCGATTGCAGTTACGCCTTCCGCGACAAATTCAACGACCTGGCCAAGACCCTGATTGAGAAAGAGGGGCTGGGCTGGCAGGCAGCGTCGAGCAACTGATCCAGCACCCTCGC
>JBGPEV010000170.1:0-6507 GCA_041482995.1 bacterium
AGCCAACCCAGCACCGTCGAGGGGATGGAGCGTTACCTTGCGGCCACGCTGACGGGTGTCGGCCCGGTGATGGCCCGCCGCATCGTCAAAACCTTCGGGGCGCGCACGTTCGAGATCATCGAGCAGCAGCCGGAGTTGCTGCTCGAAGTCCCCAAGTTTTCGCGCAAGACCTTGGAGGACGTGAAGGCGGTGTGGCAGGAGCACCGCACCGTGCGCGATATTCTCGTCTACCTGCACGGACTGGGAATTTCGCCGGCGCTGGCGGACCGCATCTACCGCGCCTATGGACTGGCCACGATTCCGACGGTGAAGGAGAATCCCTACCGCCTCGCCATGGACATCGAGCGCGTCGGCTTCCGTACCGCCGATGGCATCGCGCGCAAACTGGGCATTAAAATCGAAGCGCCCGCCCGCATCGACGCGGGCGTGCTCTACGTTCTGGACGAGATCGCGATGGAGGGCCACACGGGACTGCCCCACGGGGAGGCGGTGCGCCGCGGCAGCAAGGTGCTCGAGGTCTCCGCCGAATTGGTGGAGCAGGCCATTGCCCGCCTGCAGGGCGATGGGCTGCTCAGGCGGCTGGAACACGCCGGGCCGCAAGCGAGCGACCTGCTGTTCCGTCCGCGCATGTTCAAGGCGGAGGCGTCGATCGCGCGTCACTTGGAGCGCATCTTGACGGCGGCTCCCTTGTCCCAGGTGCCCGAGGCGCCGCAGACCCTGGCGGCGATGGAAAAGGCCACGGGCATCTACCTGGCCGAGGAGCAGCGCCAGGCCGTGTTGGAAGCGCTCGCCCACAAGGTGCTGATCGTCACCGGAGGGCCGGGCACGGGCAAGACGACGATCGTGCGGTTCATCCTGGGCCTGGTGCAAGGCGCCATCGCCCAAATCGCCCTGGCCGCGCCCACGGGCAAGGCCGCCAAACGGCTGTCCGAAGCCACCGGCAAATCCGCCTCCACCCTGCACCGGCTGTTGGAGGCCGGGCCCAAGGGCTTCGAGCGCAACGCCGGCCGGCCGATCGAGGCGGAACTGGTGATCGTCGACGAGAGCTCGATGATCGATACCCTGCTGATGAATGCCCTGCTGGACGCCTTGCCCAGCCATGCCCGGCTGGTGCTGGTGGGCGATGTGGACCAATTGCCCTCGGTCGGGCCGGGGCGGATCCTGGCCGACCTGATCGAGTCCGGCCGCATCCCCGTCGTGCGCCTGGAAAAGGTGTTCCGGCAGTCCGAGCAAAGCCGCATCACGGCCAACGCGCACCGCATCCGCAAGGGGCAGATGCCGGAACTGGGCCGGCCGGGGGGGGACGACCTGGTGGACTTCTACTTCATGGCGGAACCCGATCCGGCGCGCATCGTGGAGAAGATCGTCACGCTCATCACCGGGCGCATCCCGGAACGGTTCGGATTCGATCCCATGTTGGACGTGCAGGTGATGACCCCCATGCACCGGGGACCGACCGGCGCCCAGAACCTGAACAAGGTGCTGCAGGACGCCTTGAACGGGAAGGGTGAGGAAGTGCTCTTCGGCGAGCAGCGCTACCGGGTCGGGGACCGCGTGATGCAGACGCGCAACGATTACGAGAAACAGGTCTTCAACGGGGACATGGGCACGATCGCGTCGTTCGACAAGGACTCGGGCAAGCTGGAGATCCTCTTCGACGACCGGCGGGTCGGCTACGAGCGCAAGGACCTGGAGAATGTGAGCCTCGGGTATGCCATCACGGTGCACAAGGCCCAGGGCAGCGAGTATCCCGCCGTGATCGTGCCCATGACGACGCAGCACGCGATCATGCTGCAACGCAACCTGCTCTATACGGCACTGACCCGCGCCAGGAAGCTGGCCGTGATCCTCGGCACGGAACAGGCCATCGCCATGGCCGTGCGCAACGCCAAGCCCGACGTGCGGTATACCGGCCTGCTCGCCCGCCTGCGGGAGGCACCGGAGCCGGCCGCGGCGGCGGCCGCCGGGGGCGCGCCGTGATTCCCCAGCGCATGGCCCGTCTCGCCCGCCTGGCCGGGAAGCCGGAACGCACGATCGTCGGGCTGATGTCCGGCACCTCGCTCGATGGCCTGGACATCGCCCTGTGCCGCATTGCCGGCTGCGGCGAGCAGACCCGCGCGACCGTGGAGCGGTTCCTCACCGCGCCCTATAGCGAGGCGCAGAAGCAGCGCCTGCGGGAGGTCGTGTTCAGGGCGGCGGCGCCCCTCCAGGCCGTGTGCGAGACCAACCCCTGGCTGGCGCACTTGCACGGCACGCTGGTGCTGGAGACCCTGCGGGCGTGGGGCATCGACCCCAGCCAAGTGGACGCGTTGGCCTCCCACGGTCAGACGGTGTTTCACGCACCGGCCGCCCGGGCCACGCTGCAACTCGCCGATGGCGATCATCTGGCCGTCCGCACGGGTCTCGTGACCCTTTCCGACTTCCGGCAGAAGGAAATCGCCGGGGGTGGGGAGGGGGCACCGCTGGCGCCCTATGCGGAAGCGCTGCTCTATCGCGCCGGCCGGCCGCGCGTGCTGCTGAACATCGGCGGCATCGCCAACTTCACCTGGTTGGCGCCCCTGGGCGATAGCGCCGCGCCCATCTCCGGCGATACCGGGCCGGGCAATACGCTGATCGACCGCGCCTTCCGGCGGAACTGGCCCGGCCGGGGCGACGGCTTTGACCGGGACGGCGCCCTGGCGGCGCAGGGCCGAGTGAGCGAGGCGCTGCTCGAATTGCTCAAGGGGCACCCCTACTTCCAGCGGCGGTGCCCCAAATCCACCGGCCCGGAGGAGTTTGGCGCGGATTATCTGGAGACCGCGCTCGCAACGGCCGAGGCACGGCACGGGCCGCTCTCCGCCGTCGACGTGGTGGCGACCCTGACCCAACTCACCGCCGAAACTGTATCGGAATGTCTGCGCCGGGAAATCGGGTCGCTCACCGGCACCGACTTGATCGTCTCCGGAGGCGGGCGGCACAACGTCAGCCTGGGGCGGCGCCTGGCCGCCTTGTTGCCGGGCCTGCGCATCGAGGATTCCGCCGTGCTCGGTGTCCCGCCCGACGCCAAGGAGGCGTTGCTGTTTGCCGTGCTGGCCAATGAAACCTTGGCCGGGCCGGGATTCCTGGCACGGGACGGCACGGGCCGCCGGCTTTCCTTCGGCAAGGTGTCATTTCCCGACTGAATCCCGCCGGCCAGCGCCCCGGCGCTTGACGTGCGGCGCGATCCGGCTGACAAGGACATTCGCCATCCGGATCGTCGATCGTTATCTCCCGCTTTCGGAGCCCTGCGTGTCTGTCACCACTTATCGGGTCACTGTGCAATGGGGGGACTGCGATCCCGCCGGGATCGTCTACTATCCCAACTTCTTCAACTACTTCGATCAGGCCTCCTGGAATCTTTTCGCGCAGGTGGGGATGACCCTGTCCGCCATGCAGGCCCGCGGCGCCATCGGCATTCCGCTGGTGGATGCGCAGGCCTCCTTCAAGGTGCCCTGCCGCTTTGGCGATGGGCTGGAGATCGAAAGCTGGGTGAGCGAATGGAAGGAACGCACCTTCAAGGTGCGCCACGTCGTACGCAAGGACGGACGGGAGCACCTGCACGGCTACGAGTTGCGCACCTGGGGGCTGCGCCATCCCGATGACCCCTTGCGGCTCAAGGCGGCGCCGGTCCCGGATGACGTCCGCCAAGCGCTGGACGCGCTGCGGCAATCCGCCTAGCAACCGCTCACCAAAGCGCCTGCCGCCCGGCAGGCTAGGTTTTCCGCTTTTCCCGCCGGTGGTAGATGGGCTTGAGCGCTTTCAGGTAGGTCGCGACGGCCTGCAGGTCCTGCTCGGTCAGCTTCGAGTATCCGTTCTCGATCAATTCGCCCATCAGGCCCTGGGCGCTATCTCCTTGCGGGTCCAGCCCGGTCTGGAGGTAGTAGACGATGTCGGCCGTGCTCCACTTGCCGATTCCGGTTGCGGAGTCTGGCGTGATGTTCGGCGCAAACTCGCCTTCCGGTCCGTCCACCGATCCCGCGTAGGTCATGTCGGACTTGAGCGCCCCCATCGGATTGCGGGGCGTGTGGCACTCCGCGCAATGGCCCAGCGCCGTCACCAGGTAGGCGCCCCGGTTCCACGCCTCGGGCTGTGCCGGATCGGGGCGAAACGCCTCGGGCTTGAAGTTGAGGGCCTTCCAGACCTTGACGCCGAACCGGAAGCTGAAGGGCGGCGCGAATCCCTGTTCCTTGCTGGGCTGATCCACCGGGGGCACGGTGCGCAAGTAGGCCCACAGATCCCGCAAGTCCCTGCGCTCGATGCGGGTGAATGAGGTGTAGGGAAAGACAGGGAAGAGTTCCTTCCCGTGCAACCCCACCCCCTGGGTCATGGCCCGGACAAAGTCCTCCTCACTCCAGACGCCCAGCCCCGTGTTCCGGTCCGGCGTGATGTTGCTGGCGTAAGCCAGGCCAAAGGGGGTCTTGATGGGTCGCCCCCCGGCCAGCTTCGCGCCTTTGTGCTTGTAGTCCGTGTGACACCCGCAGCCTCCGGTGGCCTGCACCAGATACTCACCGCGTTTGGGGTCCGGCGCGTCCTGTGCGGTGACTCCCAGCGGAAGACAGATCAGGACGAGTGCGGCCATCAAGCCGGGAGGCAACAAACGGATCATGGGCGGCAAGGACGATGGGAAGGGATTGGGGTGGCGATTGCGCCACCCCAACGGACAGCAAAGACCCGCCTACTTCACGTTCTTGTAGGACTGTTCCTTCGGCTTGCGAAAGTCGTCGTGGCAGCCCTTGCAGGCTCCGCCCACGCCCTTGATCGCATCCCCAATGGCGGCCATATCGCCCTTGCTGCCCGCTTCAGCCAACTTCGCGCTGGCCGTTTCCAGTTTCTTGGCGGCTTCCTCGAACTTGGCCCAGTCCTTCCAGATCTCGGACTTGGCGTCGGTCTTGCCTTCGGAGGCATCGTGCTTGAAGGCCGAGGCGATCAACTTGGCGTTAATGTTGACCACCCGCGCATGGTCGGCGATGTTGCCAGACAGGGGCAGCTTGTTCTTGATGATGTCGCCGATGGCACCCATGGCGGCACCGTTGGCGCCCATCACTTTCTGCCGGTACTCGATGTAGTTCTCGTTGCTCTGGGCCATGGCGGCCGGCGCGCTGAACAGGATGCTCAACACGGCTAGCGCCAGGAACGTTTGCAGTCTGGTCATGCTCTCCTCCCGAAGTGAAAAAAACGAAGTCGTGAATGCCGGCCTGCGGCCTGCATTTGGGCCAACACAAGGAGCCCGTCCGTTATTCCGTTTGGTCCCTCCATCCTGCCGGTCATTGGCCGAGGGCAGCCGGCGGATCCGGCGCGTTCCGGCCCGATCCGTTCTGCGGATGGGCAACCTCGCCGCGACCGGCGGTTCCGGCGCCCTGTGCGGCCCACGGGCCCCCGCCGCCAATCCACCAGGGGCGCACCTTCGGAAGGAAGCCCCCGGCGGAGCGGGCCCTGTCTCCAGTCTCACAAAGCCACCGCGCCCCGGGCACGGCGCGCTTGCGATCGGCAGAACGGCCAACCCGTAACGCATCCGCTGTGCTCCCGGAGTACGGGGAGACCGGCCACCGGGCCGGCATCCCCGCGGGGCATGGGTGGATGTCACGCGATCTGCGCGGACTCCGGCGGAGCGGACGGCTCCCGAATCAGGCCCGCGAAGAAGCGCTCGACCGATTCCCGGTGGGCTTCTTCCACGTAATAGAAGGATACTCCGCGGTCCTCGATTTCCCAGAACTCGCGGGATTGCGTGCTGAACAGGTCGCGCTTGACGGTGCGGAGGAACTCCTGGGTTTCTCCGGCCATGTCGTTGTGGATGCGCATGGCCAAATCCAGGTTGCCCCGCCGGATGAAGAACCCGGCCAACAGCGCCTGGCTCTTGCGCACGCCGCGCAGGAACGTCCAGTCCTCCTGGGTCTCGGCGATCTGGTCGAGTTGCAGGAACACGTCCAGCAGACGCGGGCCGTTCTCGGGAAAGCGATCGTAGGTCATCTCGATCAGCACCCGCAGGTCGTAGGCCACGGCATCCATGATGAAATAGATGCGGCGCCGCTGACTATTCTGCCCATAGTACTTCATGTGGTTGACGATGCGCTCCAGGATGTAGGGACGGTAGAGCACCGCTTCGGCAAGCAGGCGGTACTGGTACAGCACGTTCACGGCCGTCCGGATATCCCGTTCGCTCAAGGAATACATGATCAGCGTATTGAACCCCTTGATCAGGAATTCCAGCGTGCGGTCGTCGTCGGTGACCGCGGCCACTTCGGCGATCTCCCGCAGGTTGCGGGCGATCTGGCTGTTGATGTCGCGCACCTTGCGCAGCGTGCTGGTGAACGCGAGTTCGTACTGCTTGAAGATCTCCATCTCCAGCCAGATGCGGCTCTGCACGATTTCCCGCCACATCTCCTCCGACAGCCCGACGATGTGCCCCGAATCCACCTCGAACCATTTGCGGTCCAGTTGCGACTTGATGCGCAGGTAGTACACGGCGACCTGCCGCATGGAGCGGATGCA